>NZ_WMLF01000680.1 GCF_014156695.1 Streptomyces durbertensis
ACTTGGTGCGTTCGCTCACAGGTACATGCCTTCTACCGGCCCGGTCTGCGCGGGCAGCATCGGGCCCGTGCCGCCGCCGCGCAGCGCGAACAGCTCGGCCAGCGTGGCGCCGTCCCGGCCCACGCCCCGCTCGTCGCCGAGCCAGCGGACCGCCTCCGGCCGGGTGAGCCGGCCCACCTCGATGCGCGCCAGGCAGCGCCCGGGCCGGACGACCGCCGGGTGCAGCCGCTCCAGGTCCTCGTTGGTGGTGATGCCGACCAGGACGTTCCGGCCCTGGCCGAGCAGTCCGTCGGTCAGGTTCAGCAGCCGGGACAGCGCCTGGCCCGCCGCGTGCTTGGCCTCGCCGCGGATCAGCTCGTCGCAGTCCTCCAGGACCAGCAGCCGCCAGCGGCCGCCGTCGTCCTCGGGGCCGTCCTCGCCGACCGCCAACCCCATCAGGTAGCTGACGTCGTTGAACAGCCGCTCCGGGTCGAGCACGCAGTCCACCTGGCACCACTCCCGCCAGGAGCGGGCGAGGGTGCGCAGCAGCGAGGTCTTGCCGGTGCCGGGCGGTCCGTGCAGCAGGAGCAGCCGTCCGTTGACGTCCTGGGGGGTGACCTTCATCAGGTCGTCCACCGCCTCGGCCACCGGCGCGGAGTAGTTCTGCCGGACGTCCGACCAGGAGTCGGCGGAGATCGTGCGGGTCGTGCGGTAGGGGCCGCGCATCGGGGAGGCGTACCAGAAGCCCATGCTGACCTGCTCCGGCTGCGCCTCCTCCGGCTCCGACTCGGCGCCCTCCACGGCCAGTTCGAGCTGGCGGCGGGCCAGCTCCTCACTGACCGCGCAGACGCTCACGTCGGTGTTCTGCTGCCACTTGGAGACCAGTACCGTCCAGCCGTCGCCCTCGGCGAGGGTCGCCTCGCGGTTCGCCGCGTGCGCCTTCGCGACGATCCTGGCCCCCGGCGGGAGCATCGTCCTCCCCTTCCGGGGTCGTTCCACGTTGTGGGTGCGGGCGTAGGGCTGGACACCGGAGGCGAACCGGGAGATGAACATCCCGTCCAGGACGTCGGAGGGGGAGTCGCCGTCGTCCAGGCTCAGCCTCAGGGGCAGGGCGGACGAGCGGGCGGCCGGGTCGCGGTCGACAAACATGCCCCCATGGTCAGCCACCGTCCGGCGGCGCGCACACCCTTTTACGTGTTCGCCTCCTCCGTCGCGGTACCCGGCCCCGGCCGACGGCGTCCGTGCGGGCGAACGGGCGGCCCACGGTGCCGTCTTCGTCACACCGGTGTCACCCGAAGGGATGGGTGTGACACGCCGGCAGGTCACCCGATGGAGGCCGGTCCCCGGTCCCTCGGCGCGCGTCCGTGCTGGTCGGAGCCGTTCCGGCTGGCCGTGCGGGCCGCCGTGTACGGGTGTGCGGGAATGTGAACGGCCTTGTGTGGGAATGGCTTTACCGTGGGCCGGGATACCCGCGTGCCGCCGCCGGGGGATAGGGTTAGCCTGCCCGGGCCGGGTGCCATCGTATGGGTGGGGAGTCTCATGGAGCAGATAACAATGCCGAACAGGCCACGTGTGCCTGCGATCAACTGCGGTACGACCGCGGTGAGTTCGCGCCTGGACCGGCATCTCAGCGTGATGGGCGGCCCTGCCGTGCCCGCCGGGGAGGCGGCCGAGGCCACCACGCTGATGCGTGAGCTGACCACCCGCGACCACGGTCGTTCCCACCGCAACCGGGGAGCCCGCGTCCTGCTGTTCGCACCGCTGCGCCGGCTGCGCCGCTCGCTCTTCGGTGGCGGCGTCACCCGCTCGAAGGGGCAGGTCGGCCGCGGCTGACCCTCGCGTCGGGCGCGCCCGACGCGAACACCCCGGACGCACCCCGGCCCGTCGGCTGACCCGGCCC
>NZ_WMLF01000681.1 GCF_014156695.1 Streptomyces durbertensis
GACCCCCAGCGATCCGGCGACCTCCACCCCCCTCGGCACGCCCGTCGGCACGCCGCTCGGCACCCCCGCGGCCGGGACCCCGCTGCCCCCGGCGGCCACCGCCGAACCGCACGGCCTGGGCACCTCCCTCCCGGCCGCCGACGGACTCGCCAAGGCCCTGGGCACCCTGCCCTACGCCGCCGACCTGTGGGCCGAGGGCCTGCTGTGGGTGGCCGTGCTGCGCTCGCCGCACCCGCACGCCCGGATCGGCGCCATCGACACCGCGCCGGCCGCCGCGATGCCCGGCGTGCACGCCGTGATCACCCACGCCGACGTGCCCGGCCACGCCACCCACGGCCGACGCGTCGCCGACCGCCCGGTCTTCGCCCGCGACGTCGTACGGCACTACGGGGAGGCCGTCGCGGCCGTCGCCGCCGACCACCCCGACACGGCCCGCCTGGCCGTCGCCGCCATCGCCGTCGACTACGAGGTGCTGGAACCCGTCACCGACGCGGAGACGGCCTTCGAGGCCGAGCCGATCCACCCCGACGGCAACCTCATCCGCCACATCCCGCTGCGCTACGGCGACCCGGACGCCGTCGGCGAGGTTGTCGTCGAGGGCCTGTACCGCATCGGCCGCCAGGACCCCGCGCCCATCGGCGCCGAGGCCGGGCTCGCCGTCCCCCGGCAGGACGGCGGCGTCGAGCTGTACACCGCCTCCACCGACCCGCACGCCGACCGCGACCAGATCGCCGCCTGCCTCGGCCTTCCTCCCGAGCAGGTCAAGGTGGTCGTCACCGCCGTGCCCGGCGCCACCGGCGACCGCGAGGACCTGAGCTTCCTGCTCCCGCTCGCGCTGCTCGCGCTGCGCACCGGACGGCCCGTGAAGATCGCCGCCGGCCGCGAGGAGTCCTTCCTCGGCCACGCCCACCGGCACCCGACCATGTTGCGCTACCGCCACCACGCCGACCGCGAGGGCCGGCTGGTCAAGGTGGAGGCGCAGATCCTCCAGGACGGCGGCGCCTACGCCGACGCGTCGGCCGACGCGCTCGCCGCCGCCGTCTCCTTCGCCGCCGGCCCCTACGTCGTCCCGCACGCCGTCGTCGACGGCTGGGTCGTCCGCACCAACAACCCGCCCTCGGGCCACGTGCGAGGCGAGGGCGCGATGCAGGTGTGCGCCGCCTACGAGGGCCAGATGGACAAGTTGGCCGCCCAACTCGGCCTCGAACCCGTCGAGTTGCGCGCCCGCAACGTCATGGCCACCGGCGACCTGCTGCCCACCGGCCAGACCGTCACCTGCCCGGCGCCCGTCGCCGAACTCCTCCGGGCCGTCCGCGAACACCCCCTGCCGCCGGCCCCCGGCCCGGACGACGACCCCGACACCGAGTGGCTCCTGCCCGGCGGCCCGGCCGGCGCCGGCGACCCGGCCGCCGTCCGACGCGGCGTCGGCCACGCGCTCGGCATGGTGCACATGCTCGGCGCCGAGGGCACCGACGAGGTCTCCACCGCCACCGTGAAGGTCACCGGCCCGGTCGCCACCGTGCTCTGCGCGGCCGTCGAGACCGGCCAGGGCTTCACCACCCTCGCCCGGCAGATCGTGCAGGACGTCCTGGGCGTGGACGAGGTGCACGTCGCCGCCGTCGACACAGACCAGCCCCCGGCCGGCCCCGGCGCCCGGGGCCGCCACACCTGGGTGTCCGGCGGCGCGGTCGAACGGGCCGCCAAGATGGTCCGCACCCAGCTCCTGCAACCGCTCGCCGCCACGTTCGGCATGTCCACCGAACTGCTCACCATCGCCGACGGCAAGATCACCTCCTACGACGGCGTCCTCTCGACGACGGTCGCCGAGGCCCTGGAGGGCAAGGAACTCTGGGCCACCGCCCAGTGCCGCCCCTGTCT
>NZ_WMLF01000682.1 GCF_014156695.1 Streptomyces durbertensis
GCCCCCCGACCACGGCGCGACGCGGACCTGCGGGCCTCCCACAGCGACCGGGAGGCGGTCGCCGAGCGGCTGCGCGAGGCCGCGGGAGACGGCCGTCTCGACCTCGACGAGCTGGAGGAGCGACTGGAGAAGGCGTTCAACGCCAAGACGTACGGCGAACTCGCCCCGCTGACGGCCGACCTGCCGGCCGGCGCCACCGCCGCGCCCGCCGACCCCGGCGAACCGATGGTGATCAAGGCGGGGGCCGGGGACGTCGTGCAGAAGGGGCACTGGGTGGTCCCGGCCCGGATCAGCGTCACCAGCCGGCTCGGCAACATCAAGATCGACTTCTCGGAGGCCGTCTGCCGCCACCCCGAGGTCACCCTGGACATCAACGCCGGCGTCGGCGAGGTCACCGTGATCGTCCCGCACGGCTGGACGGTCCGCTCGCACGCCATGCGGGCCAGTATCGGCAGCGTCCGCAACAAGGCCACGGAGCCCGGGGACCCCGCCGCCCCCACCCTGGAGATCACCGGCCGCGCCGGCCTCGGCGACGTCCGCGTCCGCTACCCCAACCGCTGGGAGCTCTGGCGCCGCAAGAACAGCTGACCCGCCCGGACGGGTCGTTCCGGGCGGGTCGGTGCGGCCGTCGCGCGGCGCTCGGGGGCCGCGCGGGCGGGGATCAGGTCCAGACGGTGGCGAGGAAGATGTTCAGCGTGGTCAGACCGGCGACGGCGCCGAGCATCCCGGACGGCACCTTCTCCTCGTCCCGCTTGACGTACACCAGGCCGAGGATCACCACCAGCACCGCCGTCTTGATGCCGATCTTGACGTGGTTCAGGTCGCCCCCGTCCGCCTCGTTGAGGCCGACGAGGATGATGCCGGTGGCCAGCATGGTGAAGGCGCCGTGCAGCATCCCGGGGGTCATCCGGCCCTCGCCGGTCCGCAGCGACTTCATCTGCGCGAAGAAGCCGCCGAGCAGGGCCGCGATGCCGATGATGTGCAGGGCCACGAAGATGTTGATGACGACGTCCATGCCGGGAGCGTATCCAGGCGTCAACCGGAGGCCACAGGTGAGGTGACCCTCACCCGCGACGTCGCGTCCGGTCGTTCTCCGCCGCGATCCGGTCTGCTCCGGCATACCGTCCGTCGTTTCCCGGCACGGAACGGTCGGCGACGGCCAGTGCCGGTCATTCGGCACCCCCGGCCGGGGTGCCGGTCGTAGCGTCCCCGGACATGGCAGCGCAGCACAGACACCGACGCCCCCGGTCCGTCCGGACCCTCCCGGCCGGCCCGGCCGGCTCCACCGCGTGGGCCGCGCTGGTCCTCGCCGGGGCGGCGACGAGCGCCACTCTCGGCGGCACCGCCCAGGCCGACCCGAGCCCCACCGTCGACGGCGTCAAGGCCGAGGTCGACCGGCTGCACCGGCAGGCGGAGGAGGCCGCCGAGGCCCACCACGCCGCCGGCGAACGCGCCCGCACCGCCGAACGCCGGCTGGAGGGCCTGCGCGACCGCGCCGCCCGCACCACCGCCGAGGCCAACACGGCACGCCACACCCTGGGCGCCGTCGCCACCGCCCAGTACCGGTCCGGCACCGGCAGCCCCGTGCTCCGGCTGGCGCTCTCCGACTCACCCGAGCAGTACCTGCGCCACGCGGCGGCCGCCGAACAGGCCGGAGCGCGACAGGCCCACGTCCTCGGACAGCTCCAGTCCCGGTTGCGCGAGGTGCGGCAGCTCCGCGCCGAGGCGGCGAAGCGCACCGCCGAGATACACGAGGCCCAGCGCGCCGCGCGGGACCACCGCCGCTCCGCCGAGGCGAAGCTGGCCCGCGCGCAGCGACTGCTCGACCGGCTCACCGCCGACCAGCGCGCCCGCGTCCTCGACGCCCCGGCCCCCGCC
>NZ_WMLF01000683.1 GCF_014156695.1 Streptomyces durbertensis
GTCTACGCGCTCACCCACGCGGCGACAGAGGAGTTCAACGAGTTGGACGAGGCGCTGGGTGAGGCGGGCAGCGGGATAGAGACCGTCGCGCGGGAGGAGATAGCGGAGGACTTCGCGTTCATCGCCTCGGCCTACGGCTTCGGCAACGCGGATGTGGAGGAGCTGATAGCGCCGCGGGACTGGTGAGACGCCGAGGCCCGCGCCTGGCAGGGCATCGGGGCGTGGGACGGGTGCGGCCCCGGGCGCGCCCAGGGGGGAGGCGCGGCCGGGGCCGGTGGTGGCCGCCGTGGGCGGCCGGAGGTGGGTCAGTGGTTGGCGTTGGCGGCCTTGATGAGGCCGTCCTTGGTGACGGCGCCGACGTAGACGGTGCCGTCGTCGGTGATCAGGGTGTTGACCAGGCGGGTGCTGAAGAGGCGGCCGGTGCCGAAGTCGCCCTTGACCTTCTTGGTGTAGGCGTCGACGAGGTCGCCGGCCTGGCCGCCCTCGGGCAGGCCGCCCTCGGCGCCCTCGGCGTCGCCCTTGATCATGAGGATGCTGTTCCAGCCCTCGCCGATGACCTTGCCGCCTTCGGCGCCCTCGGCGCCCTCGGTGTCGCCGGGGATGGCGGGGAGGTCGCCGAGGCCGGGGATGGCGTCCAGGCCGGGCAGGGCGCCGTGGGCGGAGCCGTTGCCGTCCGCCTCCATGTCGACGTCCTCGGGCTTGACGATCTTGGTGCCCTTGGGCGGCGCGAAGTCGAAGGTGGAGGCGGCCGGCTTGGCGAAGTCGACGCTGGTGAAGCCGATCTCGCCGATCGGCTTTCCGCCGTCGCGGCTCTCCAGGCTGACCTTCAGCGGCATGCCGTTCTTGGCGTCGACGGCGATGCGGACGGAGTCGACCGTCGAGTCGGGGGCGTTCTTCGGCTTGAGGGCGAGCTGGTAGGCGTCGCGACCGGCGAGGCGGGTGGTGCCGTCGACGGAGACGGTGGTGGTGTCCTCCAGCGCGTCGAGCAGCTCCTTGGCGGCCTGCTGGGGGTTGGTCTTCTCGATACCGCCGCGGCCGCCCGGGGTCTTCGCGTCGGAGTCGGCCTCGGCGTCGGCGTCCTCGTCGGGGGCGGTGGCGCGGAAGGCGGTCTTCGCGGCGGCGTCGTAGGCCCAGACGGTGCCCTGGTTGTGCACGAAGGTGTAGTCGCCGGCGTCGCTGACGAGGGTGGCGCGCTGGCGGTCCTCGCCGTCGACGGCGACCTTCAGGGTGTTCTCGCCCTGGAAGAGGGCGGCGAGGCGGGCGCTCGGGTCGAGGTCGGCGTCGGCCCCGGAGGCGCCGGCGCCGGCGGCGCCCGCGAAGTCCTGGAAGAGGCCCTGCAGGTTCTCGCCGGGCAGGCCGAGGCTGGTGCGGGTCTTGACGGTGCCGCTGAACTGCTCGACGTCCGACTCGGCCACCTTGGCGACCAGCTCTTCAGCGGTGATCTTCGGCAGCTTGGGGTCGCCGTTGTCGGCGAGCGCGGGGACGAGCCCGACGCTCGCGACCGCCACGGTGATGACGGCGACGGGCACGGCGTACCGGGCCGCCTTGCTGCTGGCTCGCGTGGTCGACATCTGGCATTCCTCCGTGTTGGGCGGCGCCACCCCCTCGGCCGCCCGTTCACCGAAACCGGTGCGGGGTGGTGGTTCCATGGCACCAGAGTCGGCGGCCCGGGGCGTCAGCCCCCGGGCTGGAGTGGGGTACGACCACGGGATGACACCGGGCGGCCGGCGGGTCGTCTTCCCGTAGGGGAAGAACCGGGGCCCGTGGTGGGAACCCGAGCCCGCACGCCGGGCGGCCGGGGCCACGCGGCCGGGGGTCAGCCGGCGCGGTGGACGACGGCGTCGCAGAGGTGGGAGAGGGCGTCCTTGGC
>NZ_WMLF01000684.1 GCF_014156695.1 Streptomyces durbertensis
GGCCGAGGGGGTGCGTACGGGTGCCGGTTCGGCGGCGGGTATGGGGATGTCGGGTCCGGCTGTCGGCTCGGGCGGGCCGGAGGCGGTCTCCTCGGGAGACTTCTCCGGCTCGGCCTCGGTGCGCACGCCGTCCGCCGACTCGCCCTCCTGCGGGCCGGTCAGCGGCAGCCAGGGCGCGTGGGAGTTGCCGCCGGCGAGGCTGAAGACGAGGACGACGGCGTAGCCGGCGCAGGCCAGACCGAGCACCCAGCCGACCCGGCGCAGGGTACGGCGGCGCCGCCCGCTGCCGTCGACGAAGACCGGCTCCTCGCCGGCACCGGACACGGCGGAGGACACGTCGACGGCGGGTACGGCGACGGTCGGTTTCTCGACCTTCGCCATCCGCACGGTCGCCGCGTCCGCGGACTTCGGTGGACCACTCATCTCGCGCTCCTCATGCAACGAGCGCGGGTGGTCGGTTGCGCTCCAACATGGCCCGGACAGGCTGTCGTCGTGTTCCCCCCGAGTCACCCGTCCGGAGGAGGAATCTACCGCAGGATGACGAACGGGATTTCACCTGTTCACTCGAATCGACACGGCATGGACCGAGGTGGCACGGCACGTCGCCACTGTCCGATATGCCCGCGTGGTCAAGACTTGGGCAAAGCTTTACGTGTCCGTCGCCGGAGTCACCCCGCCGGGCGGGCGGTCCGGTCGCCGCGGCCGGTGACGCGGGTCAGGGGACAAGCGGGCCCAGTAGTTCCAGGTCGGGGGCCGGCAGCCAGCCGCCCGGAGGGACGTCGAGCCAGCCTTCCGAGGCGCCCAGAGCGGCGGCCCTGTGCAGCAGGGCGTCCAGGCCCGGATGCCGCAGCCCGCGCCGCCAGACGACGGAGACCGGGGAGAGCGGCACGGGGTCGGCAAGCGGCCTGAGCACCATGTCCGGCACCTCCACGAACACCTCGCTCGCCAGCACCGCCCAGCCGCGTGAACGCACCACGCGGACGAACTCGTCCTTGCCCTCGATCTTCGGGAACGGCGGCGCCACGTGGATGCCCCGCCCCGCGAAGAGGGCACGCGCGTAGTCCGTCCACTCTGCGGTCTCCGCGTTGCCGGCGCCCGCGTACAGGGTCTCGCCGGCGAGCGCGGCCAGGGGGACGCGCGGGGAGGCTGCCAGCGGGTGGTCGGCGGGCAGCAGGACGGCCAGTCGTTCCAGCCGGACCAGCCGGTGGTCCAGGCCGCGCCGCAGGGCCGGCGGCAGCCCGGCAAAACGGCCGAAGGAGACGTCCAGCCGCCCGGCGGCGAGCTGTTCGGCGGCGCCGGCGAGTCCGCTGACAAAGCGGGCGACGAACTCCACGCCGGGGGCGTGCTCGCGCGCCTCCTCCAGGATCCGGTGGCCGGTGGCGACCGGCGCCGCCACGTCCACGACCAGCGGGCGGGCCGTACGGTCGACGGCGGCGTTCAGCTCGTCGTGGGCCGCCAGCACCGCGCGGACGTGCGGCAGCAGCCGCTCGCCTTCCGCGGTGAGCGTGACGTGCCGGGTGGAGCGGACGAACAGGTCGGCGCGCAGGCGCTGTTCGAGCCGTCTCACGTCGCGACTGAGGGCCTGCTGGGCGACGTGCAGGCGAGCGGCGGCCCGGGTGAAGTGCAGCTCCTCGGCCACCGCGACGAAGGCGCGCAGCAGTCGGGGGTCGAGGTCGTGGGCCATCCGGCCATCCTGCCAGGCCAGCGGCGATTGACAACGGGAACGCGTGAATCGGTCGGATCAGGTGTTGGACGGTACGGGCGGGTCGCGCCGAGGCTGGTGCCCATGCCGACCAGCATCCTCCCCCGGCCGCCTGCCCCCTTCCTCGCCATGACCGGCTCCACCCTGATCGCCGCCGCCCCGCGCC
>NZ_WMLF01000685.1 GCF_014156695.1 Streptomyces durbertensis
GGCCGGGGGGAGGTTGCGCGACGTGCGGCGCGGCGGTGGGCGAAGCGCCACCGGAGGGTGCCGAGGCGGACGCCGGGTCGGCTGGCGAGGTGTGGCCGGACGGTGCCGAGGCGGTGAGGATCAGGGTCAGCGTGGCGGCGAGCAGGGCGAGCGCTCGGTGGGCGCGGCGTCCCGGCATGAGTGGTCTCCCCCGGAGCGGTCGTGGTCAGCGACTGACCAGGGGAGGTAAGCACGGATCGGCCGTCAGCGGTAGTGCCTCGATGGAGCGGGTGCTGTCAGCGCGCCGGACGCGGGACGGCGACGGCCCCGTCGACGGCGCTGTGCAGCGCTTCGACGGGGCCGCGCGGGTATCACGCCGCGAGGTGGGCTCAGACGGCCGAACCGGCCTTCCAGGCCGCCCAGTCCATGTTCCAGCCGTTGAGGCCGTTGTCCGGGGCGATGACCTTGTCCTGCGAGTTCTTCACGATGACCACGTCGCCCAGGAGCGACTCCTTGTAGAACCAGGCGCCGTCGGTGGACGGGTCGCCCGCGCCCTTGACGTCGGCGAGGCCGACGCAGCCGTGGCTGGCGTTGCCGGAACCGAAGGGCGCGCCCCAGTAGTTGCCGTGGATGAACGTGCCGGAGGTCGACAGCCGCATGGCGTGCGGGACGTCGGGGATGTCGTACTCGCCCTTGCCGTCGTCGTCGGTGAAGCCGACGGTGGCGCCGTTCATGCGGGTCTCCTTGAACTTCTCGGAGATCACCATCTGCCCGTTCCAGGTGGGGCTCTCGGCGGCGCCGGCCGAGATCGGGATGGTCCGCAGGGTCTTGCCGTCCCGCACGACGGTCATCTGGTAGGTCTTCGCGTCGACCGTGCTGACCTGGGAGCGGCCGATGGTGAAGCTGAAGCTGCGGTCCTGGACGCCCTTGACGCCCTCGGAGCCCTCGACGCCGTCGAGCGACATCCTGACGTCGACCTTGGAGCCGCTCTTCCAGTACTTCTCGGGGCGGAAGTCGAGGCGCTTGTCGTTGAACCAGTGGCCGACGACCTCCTGGCCGCCGGTGGTGTTGACCTCGATGGCCGACTGCACGGCCTTCTTGTTCTTGATCGGCTTGTCGAAGTTGATCGAGACCGGCATGCCGACGCCGACGGTGGAGCCGTCCTCGGGCGTGAAGTAGCCGATGAAGCTGTTGCTCTGCGAGACGGTGGTGAACGTGGAGTTGTTGGTGGTCTCGCGGCCTTCGGAGTCCTCGGCCACCGCTTCTATTCGGTACTCGGTGGCGCGCTGGAGGGCCCCGTTGGGTGCCCAGCTCGACTTGTCGTCGGATATCGCGCCCTCGACGGCGGCGCCGTCCTTGACGGCGGTCATGGTGACGGTGGTGAGCTCGCCGCCCTTGACCGACACCTTGACGTCCTTGTTGATGCCGACGTTGTCGGAGCCGTTCTTCGGGTCGATGCTGATCTCGGCGCCGGACGCCCGGGCGTTCGCGGCGGCCTCGGACTTGTTGCCGTCCTTGCCGGGCTTGCCCGCGTTCTTGTCGTCGCCGTCGTCGTCACCGCCACAGGCGGTCAGCACCAGAGCCCCCCCGAGCAGGGCTGCCGTCACCGCGAGGCCTCTGCGGTGCTTGGTCGCGGTCATCACACGCTTCTCCATCTGCCTCGTGCCCTGGAATCCCCTGACGCCGCGCAGCACCAGAAACCGGGCATGCGACGTCACAGTTGTACGTAAGAGAACGCAAGGGAGCTGTGGCGCGTTCCACTCGTCATCCAACTGTGGCTCAGGACACTAGCGGGAGGGGGAATGACGGGGCGACCCCGAGACCTCCCGCGCCGGCACACGCGCCGGGGTACGCCGGGGCGCACACCGCGCGGGACCGGGG
>NZ_WMLF01000686.1 GCF_014156695.1 Streptomyces durbertensis
GTGTTCTCGTAGATGTGTTTGGCCTGGCGGTATTCGGCGAGGCCGTCGAGGCCGAGTTCGCGGCCGATGCCGGAGCGTTTGAAGCCGCCCCATTCGGCCTGTGGCAGGTAGGGGCCGAAGTCGTTGATCCAGACCGTGCCGTGGCGGAGTCGCCGGGCGACGCGCTCGGCGCGGCCGGCGTCGGCGGTCCAGACGGCGCCGGCGAGGCCGTAGTCGGTGTGGTTGCCGAGTTCGACCGCTTCGGCTTCCTCGGTGAAGCGTTCGACGGTGACGATGGGGCCGAAGGTCTCCTCCTGGACGATGCGCATGTCGCGGGTGCAGTCGTCGAAGACGGTGGGGCGGTAGAAGAAGCCGTTGCGGAGTGCGGGGTCGTCGGGGCGCTGTCCGCCGGTGAGGAGGGTGGCGCCTTCGCGCTTGCCGAGTTCGACGTAGGACTCGACCTTGTCGCGGTGGGCGGCGGAGACGAGGGGGCCGCTTTCGGTGTCGGCGTCGAGGCCGTTGCCGAGGCGGATGCGTTCGGCGCGGGCGACGAGTTCGCCGATGAACGGTTCGTGGAGGCTGTCCTCGACGATGAGGCGGGTGCCGGCGGAGCAGACCTGTCCGGCGTGGAAGAAGACGGCCATCAGGGCGTAGTCGATGGCGGTTTCGAAGTCGGCGTCGGCGAAGACGATGTTGGGGTTCTTGCCGCCGAGTTCGAGGGCGATGTTCTTCACGGTGCCGGCGGCGGCGCGCATGATGTTGCGGCCGGTCTCCAGGCCGCCGGTGAAGGAGACGAGGTCGACTTCGGGGCTTTCGACGAGGGGGCCGCCGACGGCGGCGCCGGCGCCGAGGACGAGGTTGACGACGCCGGGTGGCGCGCCGGCCTCCTCGATGAGTTCGACCATCTTGACGGTGGTGAGCGGGGTGATCTCACTGGGCTTGATGATCATGGTGTTGCCGGCGGCCAGCGCCGGCGCCACCTTCCAGGAGGCCTGGAGGAGGGGGTAGTTCCAGGGGGCGATGAGGGCGCAGACGCCGACGGGTTCGTGGACGACGCGGCTGCGGATGCGCGGGTCGCCCGCGTCGACGACGCGGCCGGAGTCGGCTTCGGCCTGGCCGGCGTAGTAGTCGAAGACGGCGGTGACGTCGTCGACGTCGATGCCGGACTCGACGAGGGTCTTGCCGGTGTCGAGGGTTTCCAGCCGGGCGATCTCGCCGCGGTCGCGCTGGAGGTACCGGGCGACGCGGCGCAGCAGGTCGGAGCGCTGCCGGGGGGTCCAGGACGGCCAGGTGTCGCCGTCGAACGCGGCGCGGGCGGCGGAGACGGCCGCGCGGGCGTCGTTCTCGTCACCCTCGTCGACGGAGCGGACCACTGACTGGTCGTAGGGGTTGATGACCTCGCGGGTGGCGCCGCCGGAAGCGGTCACCCATTTCCCGCCGATAAACAGACTGGACGTGGGAATTCCTCTCCCGGTTGAGCCGAATGCGGCACTCCGTAATGCGCTGGGACGCGTCGCTGCCTACGTTAGTGGCGGCGGCGTCCGCTGCCACGCGGACACGAGCGACGGAACGCGTCGGAGATGAGGACCGGGCCCGGCGGATGGAGGGAGAACAGCGCCGGGACAGGGAAATCGGATTCCGGCGGCGCTACTGACCAGTACCCACGGACGGCCTAACGAGGAACGCGGCGACACGGGAAACCGATGAGCCAGAGGAGCGCGGTATGAGCCGAGCGAAGTACGACTACGTCATCGTCGGTGGGGGTTCGGCCGGTTGCGCGCTGGCCAACAGGCTGAGCGCGGACCGGGAGAACAGCGTCCTGGTGCTGGAGGCCGGCCGGCCGGACTGGCGCTGGGACATCCTCACCCACATGCCGGC
>NZ_WMLF01000687.1 GCF_014156695.1 Streptomyces durbertensis
GTTCGAGAGTGGGTGGGTGCGGTGCGGGCGCGGCGGACCCGCCCGGCCGGAGCGGTGTGCTCCGACCGGGAGGCGGGCGGCGGGCCGGTCGTGTCCGGTGCCCGCCGCCGGCGGGCGGCGCGGTCAGGGGCGTCGCAGGGCGTCGGCGCCGCCGGGGCCGGTGAGCAGCGACTGGACGCCGTCGACGTCCGGGCGCGCGCCCGTGTGCTCCTCGGTCTCGGCTTCCAGGAGGTGCTTGCCGAGCAGCCCGGGGTCGGGCAGTTCCATCGGGTACTCGCCGTCGAAGCAGGCCCGGCAGAGGTTCGGCTTGGCGATCGTGGTGGCCTCGATCATCCCGTCGATGGAGATGTAGGCGAGGGAGTCGGCGCCGAGGGAGGTGCCGATCTGTTCGACGCTGAGCCCGTTGGCGATGAGTTCCGCGCGGGTGGCGAAGTCGATGCCGAAGAAGCAGGGCCACTTGATCGGCGGCGAGGAGATCCGGATGTGCACCTCGGCGGCGCCGGCCTCGCGCAGCATCCGCACCAGGGCGCGCTGCGTGTTGCCGCGCACGATCGAGTCGTCCACGACGACCAGCCGCTTGCCCTTGATGACTTCCTTCAGCGGGTTCAGCTTGAGCCGGATGCCGAGCTGGCGGATGGTCTGCGAGGGCTGGATGAAGGTCCGGCCGACGTAGCTGTTCTTCACCAGGCCGGTGCCGAAGGGGATGCCGCTGGCCTCGGCGTAGCCGACGGCGGCGGGGGTGCCGGACTCCGGGGTCGCTATGACCAGGTCGGCGTCGGCGGGGGCTTCGGCGGCGAGCCTGCGGCCCATCTCCACCCGGGAGAGGTAGACGTTGCGGCCGGCGATGTCGGTGTCGGGCCGCGCGAGGTACACGTACTCGAAGACGCAGCCCTTCGGCTTTGCCTCGGCGAACGTGCTGGAGCGCAGTCCGTTCTCGTCGATGGCGATCATCTCGCCGGGTTCGATCTCCCGGATGACGGAGGCGCCGACGATGTCGAGGGCGGCGGTCTCGCTGGCGACGACCCAGCCGCGTTCCAGCCGGCCGAGGACCAGCGGGCGGATGCCCTGCGGGTCACGGGCGGCGTAGAGCGTGTGCTCGTCCATGAAGACGAACGAGAAGGCGCCCTTGACCTGCGGCAGCACCTTGGCGGCCGACTCCTCGACGGTGAGCGGCTTGCCGTCGTCGTCGGTCTGGCCGGCCAGGAGGGCGGTGACCAGGTCGGTGTCGTTGGTCGCGGCGACCTGGTTGGCCCGGCCGTTGCCGTGGCCGCCCTTGAGGTCGGCGACGAGTTCGGCGAGTTCGGCGGTGTTGACCAGGTTGCCGTTGTGGCCGAGCGCGATCGAGCCGTGGCCGGTCGCGCGGAAGGTCGGCTGCGCGTTCTCCCAGACCGAGGCACCGGTGGTCGAGTAGCGGGCGTGGCCCACCGCGATGTGGCCGCGGAGGGAGCC
Organism: Streptomyces durbertensis; assembly: GCF_014156695.1. Taxonomy (GTDB): domain Bacteria; phylum Actinomycetota; class Actinomycetes; order Streptomycetales; family Streptomycetaceae; genus Streptomyces; species Streptomyces durbertensis. The sequence goes on from NZ_WMLF01000687.1 coordinate 1,450, forward strand.
GAGGGAGGTCTCGTCGAACACCTGGGAGACCAGGCCCATGTCCTTGAAGACGAGGATCTGGGAGCCGTTGCTCACCGCGATGCCCGCGGACTCCTGTCCCCGGTGCTGCAACGCGTACAGTCCGAAATAGGCGAGTTTGGCGACCTCTTCGCCCGGCGCCCAGACCCCGAAGACGCCGCAAGCGTCCTGGGGGCCCTTCTCACCGGGGAGCAGGTCGTGGTTGAGTCGTCCGTCACCACGTGGCACGTCTTCGAGTCTAGACCGGTCGGGGCCGCCGGCAGAACCCGGGAGCCGGGCTTACCGCGCTGACCTGCGGAACGCCCGATTCCTACGAGAGGTACGTCACCGGCTTCCCGTGGCTTTCACCAGCGCCGGGCGGGCGCGGTGACGGACGGCGACGG
>NZ_WMLF01000688.1 GCF_014156695.1 Streptomyces durbertensis
CCTAACGGTTGTTGGGGTGGGTAGGGGAGCGTCGTGTGCCGGGTGAAGCAGCCGTGTAAGCGAGTTGTGGACGGTTCACGAGTGAGAATGCAGGCATGAGTAGCGATACAAGAGTGGGAAACTCTTGCGCCGATTGACTAAGGGTTCCTGGGTCAAGCTGATCTGCCCAGGGTAAGTCGGGACCTAAGGCGAGGCCGACAGGCGTAGTCGATGGATAACCGGTTGATATTCCGGTACCCGTGATACAGCGACCCACACTGAATCTTCTGATGCTAAGGCCGTGAAGCCGCCTTTGATCCCTTCGGGGTGATGAGGAGTGGTGGAGCCGCTGAACCAAGGTGGTAGTAGGTGAGTGATGGGGTGACGCAGGAAGGTAGTCCATCCCGGGCGGTGGTTGTCCCGGGGTAAGGGTGTAGGACGTCGTGTAGGCAAATCCGCATGACATATAAGTCTGAGACCTGATGCCGAGCCGTTTGTGGTGAAGTGGATGATCCTATGCTGTCGAGAAAAGCCTCTAGCGATGTTGTGTTGCGGCCCGTACCCTAAACCGACTCAGGTGGTCAGGTAGAGAATACCGAGGCGTTCGGGTGAACTATGGTTAAGGAACTCGGCAAAATGCCCCCGTAACTTCGGGAGAAGGGGGGCCACACCTGGTGAACACTCTTGCAGTGGGAGCTGGGGGTGGCCGCAGAGACCAGCGAGAAGCGACTGTTTACTAAAAACACAGGTCCGTGCGAAGCCGTAAGGCGATGTATACGGACTGACGCCTGCCCGGTGCTGGAACGTTAAGGGGACCGGTTAGCTGCATTTCGGTGTGGCGAAGCTGAGAACTTAAGCGCCAGTAAACGGCGGTGGTAACTATAACCATCCTAAGGTAGCGAAATTCCTTGTCGGGTAAGTTCCGACCTGCACGAATGGCGTAACGACTTCTTGACTGTCTCAACCATAGGCCCGGTGAAATTGCAGTACGAGTAAAGATGCTCGTTTCGCGCAGCAGGACGGAAAGACCCCGGGACCTTTACTATAGCTTGATATTGGTGTTCGGTTCGGCTTGTGTAGGATAGGTGGGAGACTGTGAAGCATGCACGCCAGTGTGTGTGGAGTCGTTGTTGAAATACCACTCTGGTCGTGCTGGATGTCTAACCTGGGTCCGTGATCCGGATCAGGGACAGTGTCTGGTGGGTAGTTTAACTGGGGCGGTTGCCTCCTAAAGAGTAACGGAGGCGCCCAAAGGTTCCCTCAGCCTGGTTGGTAATCAGGTGTTGAGTGTAAGTGCACAAGGGAGCTTGACTGTGAGACTGACGGGTCGAGCAGGGACGAAAGTCGGGACTAGTGATCCGGCGGTGGCTTGTGGAAGCGCCGTCGCTCAACGGATAAAAGGTACCCCGGGGATAACAGGCTGATCTTCCCCAAGAGTCCATATCGACGGGATGGTTTGGCACCTCGATGTCGGCTCGTCGCATCCTGGGGCTGGAGTCGGTCCCAAGGGTTGGGCTGTTCGCCCATTAAAGCGGCACGCGAGCTGGGTTTAGAACGTCGTGAGACAGTTCGGTCCCTATCCGCTGCGCGCGTTGGAGTTTTGAGAAGGGCTGTCCCTAGTACGAGAGGACCGGGACGGACGGACCTCTGGTGTGCCAGTTGTTCTGCCAAGGGCATGGCTGGTTGGCTACGTTCGGGAGGGATAACCGCTGAAAGCATCTAAGCGGGAAGCCTGCTTCGAGATGAGGACTCCCACCCACTTTGTTGGGGTAAGGCTCCCAGTAGACGACTGGGTTGATAGGCCGGAGATGGAAGACCTGTGAGGGTTGGAGTTGACCGGTACTAATAGGCCGAGGGCTTGACCATAT
>NZ_WMLF01000689.1 GCF_014156695.1 Streptomyces durbertensis
GAAAGCCAATTCGGGCATGCCGAACAAGCCCCCGCGAGGGGAAGATCGTGCAGAGTAGTGGTCGCCACCGGACGTGGCAGAAGCGCTACCAGCGGAACCTACCGGCTCGCTGGCAACCCGGAGAACAGTACGGACGCACACCGGTCGTGTCAAGCGTCGCCGGTGCGGCCGGTTCAGCCCTTGCCGGAGGCGAGCTCGCGGCTGCGGTCGCGGGCCGCTTCCAGTGCGGCGATGAGCGCGGCCCTGACGCCGTGGTTCTCCAGTTCGCGGATGGCGCTGATGGTGGTACCCGCCGGCGAGGTGACGTTCTCGCGGAGCTTCACCGGGTGCTCGCCGCTGTCGCGGAGCATCACGGCGGCGCCGATGGCGGCCTGGACGATCAGGTCGTGGGCCTTGTCGCGGGGCAGGCCGAGCAGGATGCCGGCGTCGGTCATGGCTTCGACGAGGAAGTAGAAGTACGCGGGTCCGGAGCCGGAGAGCGCGGTGGCCGCGTCCTGCTGGCTCTCCGGCACCCGGAGGGTCTTGCCGACTCCGTTGAAGATCTCCTCGGCGTGCCTGAGGTCCTCCTCGGTGGCGTGGGTGCCGCCGGAGATGACGGACATGGCCTCGTCGACGAGGGCGGGGGTGTTGGTCATGACGCGGATGACCGGGGTGCCGGGGGCCAGCCGCTCCTCGAAGAACGTCGTGGGGACTCCGGCGGCGCCGCTGATGACCAGCCGGTCGGTGGGGATGTGCGGGGCGAGCTCGTCCATGAGGACGCCCATGTCCTGGGGCTTCACCGTCAGGATGAGGGTGTCGGCGGTCTTGGCCGCCTCCACGTTGCCCACCGCCTCGACGCCGTGGCGTTCGCGCAGTTCCGCGGCTCGTTCGGCACGGCGCGCGGTGACCATGAGGTTCTCGGTCGGCCAGCCGGCGCGGATCATCCCGCTCAGCAGGGCCTCGCCGATCTTTCCAGTGCCCAGTACGGCGACTTTCTGCGTCATGCCGTCCATGGTGGCAGCTTCCCGGGGGTCGGCGCGGCGGCTGTCCGATCGCTGGTACGCCGAGGTACGCCCTGGACCGAAAAGGAGGGCATCGGGAGGCGTCTGTCAGGGGGTGCGGCGGCGGAGTGTCGCGGCGCCGAGCGCCAGGACGAGCAGGGCGCTTCCCGCGACGACGGTCACGTCCCGGACGAACGTGCCGGTGACCTCCGTGTTGAGCAGTACCTCGTTCATGCCGCTGACCGCGTACGACATGGGCAGCACGTTGGAGACGGCTTCGAGGACGGGCTGCATCGAGTCGCGGGGCGCGAACAGGCCGCAGAGCAGCAGTTGGGGGAAGATCACCGCCGGCATGAACTGGACGGCCTGGAACTCCGTGGAGGCGAAGGCCGAGACGAAGAGTCCGAGTGCGGTGCCCAGGAGGGCGTCGAGCAGGGCGACCAGCAGGAGCAGCCAGGGTGAGCCGGCGAAGTCGAGGTCGAGTGCCCAGATGGCGACGGCGGTGGCGAGGGACGCCTGGACGACGGCGAGCGCGCCGAAGGCGAGCGCGTAGCCGAGGACGAGGTCGCCCTTGCCGAGCGGCATGGCGAGGAGACGTTCGAGGGTGCCGCTGGTGCGTTCGCGCAGGGTGGCGATGGAGGTCACCAGGAACATGGTGATCATCGGGAAGATCCCGAGGAGCGAGGCGCCGATGCCGGCGAATGCCTGCCGGTCGGCGTCGAAGACGTAGTACAGCAGGACGAGCAGCAGCACGGGGAGCAGCAGGAGCAGGGCGATGGTGCGCCGGTCGTGGCCGAGCTGGCGGAGGACGCGGCGGGCGGTGGCGAGGGTGCGGCGGGCGGAGAGTGCGCGCGGTGCCGGGCG
>NZ_WMLF01000069.1 GCF_014156695.1 Streptomyces durbertensis
GCCAAGATCACTGCCATCCCAGCGCTTCAGTCCCGCGCCGCCACCCGGTAGCCCGCTCGCAGCACACGACCGCATTGGGCGGCGTTCGCCACCGGCAGCCACACCTTTCTCTGCGTGGACGTTCAGACCCACGGTTCGGCGAATCTGGTGCTTTCTGTCGCACGCCGAGGGCAATACCGTGGAAGCCCTGACCTGACTCGGAGAGAGTGGGCGCATGGACCGTCGAGGCTTTCTGACGATTACTGGCGGAGCCCTGGCCGGCGTAGCGGCGAGTTGGGCGGCAGCAGAGCCCGCGTTCGCCGCAGCCCTGGACGGCGACCGAGGTCCTCGCCTGGATCAACGCCTTGGATCAGAAGTCCCAGGCTCAGGTCGTGGACGCCATCGACAGGCTCGCGGAGGGCGGCCCCGCCCTGGGCCGTCCGCTCGTCGACCGACTCGAAGGCTCTCAGGTCCACAACCTGAAGGAGCTTCGCCCCGGGTCGGCAGGACACTCCGAAATCCGTGTCCTCTTTGTCTTCGATCCGTGGCGATCAGCGATCCTCCTCGTGGGCGGCGACAAGTCGGGGAACTGGTCGAACTGGTACCGCCAGGCCATTCCACGCGCGGAGGAGCTGTACGTCGAGTACGTGAAGGAACGCGAAGCCGAGGAGGGACAGCGATGACAAAGTTTCCCAAGTGGAGTGACGTACGCGCCGACGTCGTTGCGGATGCCGGCGGCGAGGAGGCTGTAACCGAGGCCCGTAAACGCAACCAGGCGTACATCGACGGGCACCGACTGGCAGAACGTCGCAAGTCCCTTGGCATGACACAAAGCGACGTCGCAGAACTGATGAACGTGACGAAGAGCCGCGTCTCACAGATCGAGCGCGGAGAAGTCTCCACCGTGGAGGCGATCGCACGCTATGTCGCCGCTCTCGGCGGTCAGATCCAGATCTCGGCGGTCTTCGGCGACGACCTCTACATCCTCCGCGGCACGGACACTCACGCCGCGTAGGCCAAGAGTGTTCATGGGCATCTGGCACCGTTGGGGGGCGGCTTGGCTGTGCGGGAGACTCGCGGCATGGTGAGTCTGCGTGTCCTCACGGCGGAGGACTGGTCGTTGTGGGAGAAGGCCCGGGTGGCGGCGCTGGCCGAGGCGCCGCAGGCGTTCAAGTCCCGCGTCGAAGACTGGCCACGGGGTGACCGGGAGCGGTGGCGGGCGCGGATGGGCATCCCCGGCTCGTACAACGTTGTCGCGCTTCGAGGTGACGATCCCGTGGGGATGGTGCGGGGCGTACCCGGCGACGGCGAGACATGCGAACTCCGGTCGTTGTGGGTCAGGCCCGACTTGAGGGGTGAAGGGCTCGGGGACCGGCTCATCGAAGCCGTGGCGACATGGGCCCGGAGGTCAGACTTCGTCGCGCTGAGGCTTGCTGTGATCCCAGGGAACGAGCCCGCGCTCGGCCTCTACCGGCGCCACGGGTTCAGCGTCACGGAGCAGCCTGGCGAACTGCTGCCCGACGGTGTGATCAGGGAGCTGGTGATGGTCAAAGGGCTTCGGTAGAGCCGGCAACTCCGTAAGCCTTCGCTGTTGCGACGCTGTGGCCGTCGTCTCGCAGTTCTGGATCCGTGCCCGATGCGTGCCCGTCAGGGTGGTCATTCACGATCGGCAAGAGTGCTCAGCGACCGGCCGGGCGATCACCGACGCGTTACGTTTCTGCAGTTCAGGTGGTCGGCGGGGTGCCTGGCATCGGTGATTCCCAAGCTCAGAGCGCGGGTTCGATTCCCGTCACCCGCTCCATGAAAAAGCCCCGGGCCAGCGGCCTGGGGCTTCGTCGTTGTCTTACCTGTCACGGCCTGCCTTGCCCTCCGCATGCCCCAACTCTCGGGAATGCCCTGCTCGGACGGCTGGCCGCGCACCACACGCACCACCTGGGGCCGGACGCCTCCTGGATGCCGCCCCCTTGAGGTCCGGACGAATCCGGAGCGGACGCCCGGCGCCTCTCCCCGAAGTTGGGGCACTCCGCAGCAGGCCGGGACGGCCACCGAGAATGCCCGGTCATGCCCACGGACCAGAACCTCGTTCCGCTTCTCCCGACGCACTCGGCGCCCGTGGGGTTCGGTGCGGGAGCGGTCATCGGTGTTCCGGGCGAGCGACCGCCTCACTCGCGTCCTCACGCGCGGTACCGGGCCCTCCGAAGTCGGCGCGGGCCGGCTCGTTGGCCCGAGGCACAGGCTTTGGCAGCCAACCTGCCGACGCTAAGGTGAGGCGCCGTACTCGACGGATCGCTTCCCTGAGGGAAGACCGCTCCCCTGGGGTAGGTGGGAATGGGGCTCATGAATGCGGACCATGTGGGGCTGGTCGTCGCGGCGCAGGCCGGTGACGATCGGGCGCGCGAGGAGCTGATCGCCGCGTACCTGCCGTTGGTCTACAACGTCGTCGGGCGAGCGCTGAGCGGACACGCCGACGTCGACGACGTCGTCCAGGAAACCCTGGTGCGTGTGGTGCGCGACCTGCCTGCCCTGCGTGCCCCGGAGAGCTTCCGGGCCTGGCTGGTGTCGATCACGCTCCGCCAGATCAATACCCACTGGCAGCGGCAACGCGCCTTCGCCGGCCGGACCACGGTCATCGACGAGGCAGGCCAGATACCGGACGTCGGTGCCGAGCCAGAGGACGTCACGATCCTGCGTCTGCATCTGTCGGACGAGCGCCGGCAGGCCGTCGAAGCGGGCCGGTGGCTCGACGAAGACCATCGGGCGCTGCTGTCGTTGTGGTGGCAGGAACGCGCCGGCTCGCTGAGCCGTGACGAGATCGCCGCCGCGACGGGACTCACCGTCGCCCACGTCGGCGTACGCCTGCAACGCATGCGTGAGCAGTTGGAACTGAGCCGGGCGATCGTCGCCGCGTTGGAAGCCGACCCGCGCTGTCCGGAGTTGGACAGGACCGTCGTCGGCTGGGACGGTCTCCCCGCGTCGGTGTGGCGCAAGCGGATCGCGCGGCACACCCGCGGCTGCCCGGTCTGCATGGCGACGACGACAGAGCGGGTTCCGGCCGAAGTACTGATTCTCAGCCTCCCGGCGCTGACCGTCCCGGCCGGACTCGTAGCCGCGCTGGCCGCCAAGGGCTTGCTGTCGGGTAGCACCGCGAGCGCCGCCGGGCTGGCCATGGCACACGTCGCCGCCGACACGGCGACGGCGTCAGGGAATCTGCACAGCGCGCTGATCGGCAAACTCCACGCGATGACCGCTCCCCAGCTGGTGAGTCTCGCCACCGGCGCGGTGCTCATCGCCGGGACCGCCACCTACGCGGCCTGGCCCGAACCGGCGCACCGGGAGCCCGGCGTCGTCGCCACTCCTATGGTCGGCGACCCCACGGTCGGCGCGCCCACGCCGATCCCGTCGCGTACCACCCCGTCGGCCGAACCATCCCCGGCGAGTCCGTCCGCCGTCGCGGGCACTGTTCCGCTGGGCGCACAGTCGCTGGAGTCCGTGGACCAGCCCGCGCTGTACCTCACGTATGCCGGCGACTTCGCGACGCTCGGCCGGGTCTCCGCGTCCAGCAGCGCGCAGACACGGCAGCGGGTCACCTTCACGGTCGTCGGGGGGCTGGCCGACTCGCGGTGTGTCACCTTCCGCGCGGCCGACGGCCGCTATCTGCGCCATCGTGACCTGCGGCTGCAGCTGAGCGGCGACGACGGCAGCGAACTGTTCCGTGAAGACGCCACCTTCTGTCCGCGCCCCGGGGCAGCCGCCGGGTCGGTGACCCTGCACGCGCACAACTATCCGGGGTCGGTCATCCGCCACCGCGACGGTGGCGTCTGGCTCGACGGCTCCGACGGCACTCGGACCTTCGCCGAGCAGGCTTCCTTCATCGTGCGCAAGGGCTGGGCCTGAGAACCGCTCATCGAGCATGTGATCCGGCTTCGATCCGTAGCGTCGACGGCTGCCGCCGGCCCGAGGACCTTCACTGGTGGTCAGGGCGGCGCGCCTTCCACGGCGACGACCAGGCCGCGGGGCTCGGCGTAACGCTTTCCGCCCGCGAGATGCATCACTGAGCAATCGTCCGGACAGCGCGACTTTTCTGTTACGAGACCCCGAGTTCGGCGGCCTCCATTGCGTGGGGTGTCCTTCCCGCCGCTCACCATGACGTGCCCGGCGTGGCAGGCGCCCCGACTTCCCCCTTGACGTATTTCCGGAAGAAAGCCCCCCAAATGACGCGACACGCCCGCACGATCACGGCACCCAGGGTGACCCGCGACCTCCGAGGAGAAGCATGAAGGGCCTGCACCGGCTGAGCCGGCCTCGCCGAACAGTGGCGGTTGGACTGTCGGCCGCGGCGGTGCTGGCCGGTGTCGTGACGCTCCTCCCCAGCTCCGCCGGAGCCGCGAACCTGGCTACGCAGGCGTCCCCCTCGGGCAGGTACTTCGGCACCGCCGTGGCCGCCGGCAGACTCGGCGATTCGGCATACACCGCGATCGCCGACCGGGAGTTCAACATGATCACCCCGGAGAACGAGATGAAGTGGGACCACATCCAGCCGTCCCGCGGCACCTTCAACTTCGGCCCCTCCGACCGGATCGTCAACCGTGCGAGGGCGAACGGCCAGCGCGTGCGCGGCCACACCACGGTCTGGCACTCGCAGCTCCCGGCCTGGGTCGGCTCGATCGGCGACGCGAACACCCTGCGCAACGTGATGCGCACCCACATCACCACCACGATGAGCCGCTACAAGGGCAAGATCTATGCCTGGGACGTGGTCAACGAGGCGTTCCAGGACGGTCCCAGCGGGCAGCTCCGTACCTCGGTGTTCCAGAAGGTGCTCGGCAACGGCTACATCGAGGAAGCGTTCCGCACCGCCCGTGCGGCCGACCCCTCGGCCAAGCTCTGCTACAACGACTACAACATCGAGAACTGGTCGGACGCCAAGACGCAGGGCGTCTACAAGCTGGTCAAGGACTTCAAGTCCCGCGGCGTGCCGATCGACTGCGTCGGGCTGCAGAGCCACTTCGGGGCGGAGGGCCCGCCGGCGAGCTTCAGGACCACCCTGGCCAACTTCGCCGCCCTGGGCGTCGACGTCCAGATCACCGAGCTGGACATCGCCCAGGCATCGCCCACGCACTACGCCGACGCGGTCAGAGCCTGTCTGTCCGTAGCCCGGTGCACCGGCATCACGGTGTGGGGCGTCCGTGACAGCGACTCCTGGCGCAGCGGCAAAAGCCCGCTGCTGTTCGACAACAACGGCAGGCCCAAGCCCGCGTACACCGCCGTCATGAACGCCCTCAGCTCCGGCCCGGGTACCACCCCGAGCAAGCCGGCCGACGGTACGGGTACGGGTACCCGTACGGGGGAGATCAAGGGCGTGGCCTCCGGCAGCTGTGTCGACGTCCCCTCCTCCACCACCGCCAACGGCACCCGAGTGCAGCTGTGGACCTGCAGCGGGCAGGCCAACCAGCGCTGGACCCACACCGCCGGCAAGCAGCTGAAGATCCACGGTGACAAGTGCCTGGACGCCAAGGGCAAGGGCACCACCAACGGCACCCAGGTGGTCCTCTGGGACTGCAACGGCGGCGCGAACCAGCAGTGGAACATCAACACCGACGGCTCGATCACCGGCGTCCAGTCCGGGCTGTGCCTCGACGCCGTCGGGGCGGCCACAGCCAACGGCACCAAGATCCAGCTGCACGCCTGCGCGCCCGTCGACAACCAGAAGTGGAGCGCCCCGTCCGGGTCGGGCGGCGGCACGTGTGACCTTCCGTCGACGTACAAGTGGAAGTCGACCGGTGCCCTGGCGCAGCCGGGGAACGGGTGGGGCTCGCTGAAGGACTTCACCAGCGTGGTCCACAACGGCAAGCACCTGGTCTACGCGTCGAACTGGTCGGGGTCGTCGTACGGCTCGATGGCGTTCAGTCCCTTCGGCAACTGGTCGGACATGGCGTCCGCCGGACAGAAGGCGATGAGCCAGCCCGCGGTCGCGCCCACGCTGTTCTACTTCGCGCCCAAGAAGATCTGGGTCCTCGCGTACCAGTGGGGGTCGTGGCCCTTCATCTACCGGACGTCGAGCGACCCCACCGACCCCAACGGCTGGTCCGCGCCGCGGCCGTTGTTCACCGGCAGCATCACCGGATCCCCCACCGGTCCGATCGACCAGACCCTGATCGCCGACGACCAGAACATGTACCTGTTCTTCGCCGGTGACAACGGCAAGATCTACCGGGCGAGCATGCCGATCGGGAACTTTCCCGGCAGCTTCGGCTCGTCCTCCACGACGGTCATGAGCGATACGGAGGCCAAGCTCTTCGAGGCCCCCCAGGTCTACAAGGTCAAGGGCCAGAAGCAGTACCTCATGATCGTTGAGGCGAAGGGCGTGCATGGGCGCTACTTCCGCTCGTTCACGGCCTCCAGCCTGAACGGTTCGTGGACCCCGCAGGCCGACAGCGAGAGCAACCCCTTCGCGGGCAAGGCCAACAGCGGTGCCACCTGGACCGACGACGTCAGCCACGGTGACCTGGTCCGCGACAATCCCGACCAGACCATGACCATCGACCCCTGCAACCTGCGGTTCCTCTACCAGGGCAGGTCCCCCACCGCGGGCGGCTCCTACGACCGACTGCCGTACCGACCGGGCCTCCTCACCCTGCAGCGATGACCGGCCCGATCAACCGTGGAACACAAGGAGAACACCCCCCGATGAAGAACCCCATGAACGGCGGGCGCCGCGGGCGTCACCGCCGTCGCTGGAGCGCCACTGCCCTGCTGGCCGCTATCCCTCTGGGCGTCGTGCCGTACGTCCTGTTCACCCAGGAGGACTCGCAGGCCGCGACGGTCGACAGCGACGCCTACTACCGGCTGGTCTCCGTGCACAGCGGCAAGGTGCTGGACGTCAGCAGCTTCTCCACCGCTGACGGCACACGTATCCAGCAGTACACCGACCAGAACACCGCCAACCAGCAGTGGAAGCTGCGGCCCGCGGGGGACGGCTACTACGAGCTGGTGAACCGCAACAGCGGCAAGGTGCTGGGCATCACGGGTGACTCGACCAAGCAGGCGGCCGCCGCCGAGCAGCAGACCGACAGCTCCTCCACCTCGCAGGAGTGGCGGATCAGCAAGGTGAGCGGGTCCGACGCCGTCACCTTCACCTCCCGCAGGAGCGGCCTGGTCCTGGACGTCCACGGAGCCTCCAAGGCCCAGGGCGCGCCCGTCATCCAGTACCCCGACCGGGGCACCGCCAACCAGCAGTGGAAGCTGGTGAAATCGCCCGGGACCCAGCCCGGGACCCAGTCGCCCGGGACCGGCAACGGCCGGACCAAGCCCGCGGCAGGACCGTACGTGTGGCAGAACGCCCAGGTGGTCGGAGGCGGTTACGTCACCGGCCTGGTGTTCAACCCGAAGGAGAAGGGCCTGCTGTACGCGCGTACCGACATGGGCGGCGCCTACCGCTGGGACACCGGGGCCGAGCAGTGGATACCGCTGACCGACTGGGTCGGCGAGCAGGACTGGAACCTGCTGGGCATCGACTCGGTGGCGACCGACCCCGTCAACCCCGGCCGGCTCTACCTCTCGGCGGGTACCTACACCAACAACTGGGCGGGCAACGGCGCGATCCTGCGCTCCAGTGACCGGGGCCGCACCTTCCAGCGCACCGATCTGCCCTTCAAGGTGGGCGCCAACGAGGACGGCCGCGGGGCGGGTGAACGGCTGGCGATCGACCCCGCGAACCCTGACACCCTCCTGCTGGGTTCCCGCAAGAACGGCCTGTGGCGCAGCACCGACCGTGGTGTGACGTGGAGTCAGGTCTTCTCGTTCCCCGTCAAGGACGGGGCGAGCAGTGGTGCGGGCATCTCCTTCGTGACGTACGGCCCGGCCGGGAGCAAGACGGTCTACGTCGGAGTCTCCGACAAGTCCACCTCCCTGTACCGCTCCACCGACGGCGGCAGCACCTGGCAGGCCGTCCCCGGTCAGCCCACGGGCCAGTTGCCGCAGAACGGCGTGCTCTCCGGTGACGGTTCGCTGTACCTGACGTACACCAACGCCCTCGGCCCCAACGGCGTGACGGCGGGTTCGGTGTGGAAGCACACGCCGGTCGACGGCAGGTGGAAGGACATCTCCCCGTCCCAGGGCAACTACGGGTTCTCCGGCGTGGCCGTCGACCCGCGGAAGCCGTCCACGGTGATGGTCACCACCCTCGGCCGCTGGTGGCCCGAGGACGAGTTCTACCGGAGCACCGACGGCGGTGCGACCTGGAAGGCGCAGGGCGCGAAGTCGAAGCGGGACGCCGCCGCCGCGCCGTACGTCGGTGAGGGCGTCGGGCACTGGATGACCGCCCTGGCCATCGACCCCTTCGACTCCGGGCACGCGATGTACGGCACCGGCAGTGGGATCTGGCGCAGCAAGAACGCCGACGCCACCGACAGCGGCGGCACCAGCCACTGGCACGTGGGGGCCCGAGGGCTGGAGGAGACCGCGCTCCTTGACGCGATCGCCCCGCCCGGCGGCGCCAGTGTGGTCACCGCCATGGGTGACCTGGGCGGCTTCCGCCACGACTCCCTTACCGAGGTGCCCGACGGGCGGCTGAAGAACCCGATGATGACCAACAGCACCGCCATCGACTTCGCCCAGTCCAAGCCCACGCTGATGGTCCGCGTCGGCCGTGGCGGTGCCCAGGACGGCGCCTTCTCGACCGACGGCGGCAGCACCTGGACCGGCTTCACGTCAGAGCCTGTGGCCAGCGCCGACAGTGGTCACGTCGCGCTCGCGGCGGACGGCTCCGCCATCGTCTGGACCCAGCACGGGCAGGCCCCCTACCGCTCGACCGACCGGGGGGCGAGCTGGTCGAGGGTCAGCGGCCTGGGCACCGGCGCCGTGGTCGTCGCCGACCGCTCGTCCGCCAGCACCTTCTACTCGCTGAACGGCGGCACGCTGTACGCCAGCACCGACGGCGGCGCGACCTTCACCGCCCGCGCCGCCAACCTGCCCACCGGGCGGCTCACGGCCGTCCCCGGTGTCGCCGGGGACCTGTGGATCTCCGGTGGGGGCAAGGGGCTGCTGCACTCCACCGACGGCGGCCGCACCTTCACCACGCTCACCACGGTGAAGTCCGCCTCCGCCCTCGGCTTGGGCAAGGCAGCGCCGGGCACCTCCTACCAGGCCCTGTACCTGATCGGCACGGTCAAGGACGTCACCGGAGTCTTCCGCTCCACCGACAAGGGCGCGACCTGGCTCCGCATCAACGACGACGCCCACCAGTGGGGCGCCATCGGCAGCCAGGGCGTCATCACCGGCGACCCCGACACTTACGGGCGCGTCTATGTCGGCACCAACGGACGCGGCCTCCTGTACGGCGACCCGTCCTGACCCCTATGCCCGAGCGGGGCCGCAGGCACAACGGCCTGCGGCCCCGCCGCAGCTGAGGGAAGACGCCTCCCCACCCCCTCGACGGGACGCCGTGCCACAACGTGCCGGCAGGGGCGGTAAACAGCGGTCAACAATGGGCCCTGCGAAGCATCCAGGACGAGGTCGTCCACGCGCGTTCCTGCAGGTCAGGCGCCATGCGCAGGCTCAAGTACCGGGTGATTCCCAAGCTCAGAGCGCGAGTTCGATTCTCGTCACCCGCTCCACCGCAGACCCCTCCAGGTCAACGACCCGGGGTTGTTTGTCGAGTGGGCGAGTACGCACCCGCGTGCCGGATAGGCGCTGCGGAGCGAGTCTCTCGTGCGGACTGTGCGGACGTGGTCCGCTGGCTGTTCCTGGTCAGTACAGCGGTGTTGCCGCTTTCAGGATCAGGAAGAGGCTCACGGCGGCGTTGGCGGACGAGAGCGCGGACGCGGTGGCGCCGGCGGCAGCCGCCCACGCGGCGAGGCCCACCGCGGTGAACACCGGTGGCCAGTTCCGTGGCGCGGGCGTCGGCTCCAGCAGTGCGGCGACCCTGCGCGGGACGGGGCCCGGGGAGGCGAAGTCCGGGATGCCGACCGCCGGCGCGTAACCCCGGGAGACCAGGGCGGCCCGGCCGACCGCTCTCGCCACCAGGCGGCGGTCGCCCACCCGCGCGGCGGCTTCCTCGTCGGCCCACCGCTCGGTGGTGTATCCGACGGCGGTGCGGAGCGGGCGGAGGAACGGGTTGGCCCGCGCGGCGATCTGCACGGTGAGCAGGAAGCGGTGGTGGCGGTGGGTGAGGTGGGCTCGCTCGTGGGCGAACAGGACGCGGCGCTCCGGGCTGGTGAGGGTCCGGAGCATTCCCGTCGTCGCGACCACTCGGCCGGGCTTCCCGGGGAGCGCGTACGCGTAGGGGAGTTCGTCGGGCAGGACGGCGACGGGTCCCGCGGGGAGTCCGAGAAGGGCCCGGGTGGCGCGGGAGCGCAGCCGGTGGTGGCGCCAGGCCGTTCTGGCGCAGGCGGCCAGCACGGCGCCGAGGGCGGGGATGGACGCCTTGCCGGCGACCTCGTCGTAGGGCACCGCGTCCTGGACCCTCGGGGAGGACCAGCTGTCCGGCAGGGGGTTGCCGGGGAGTTGTGCGGTGCCGACGACCATCACCAGGGCCAGGCAGAGGGTGCTGCAGACCGCGAGGACGGCGGCGACGACGGTCAGCAGCCAGGTCGCGCCCGCGGGTGCAGGTGCCGCTCGGCCAGCCGCGCTATCGGCCACGCGGACAGCGGCAGGACCAGGGGGAGGAAGACGAAGACGCCCACGCGTCAGCCTTCGGGCTCGTCGAGGTCGCGGGCGAGGAGGCCGCGCAGAAGCTGTTCGTCGTCGGGCGGCAAGGCGGTGACGAACCTGGCGAGGACCGCTTCGCGATCGGCCTCCGCGTCCAGTAGCCGGCGCAGCCGGAGTGCCGCGAGCCCGGCCTGGTCGGCGACCGCCGTCCACTCGAAGGCACGGCCCGCTCGTCGTCGGGTCACCGCGCCCTTGGCGCGCAGCCGGGTGAGGATGGTGATCACCGTGGTGTAGGCGAGTCCCCGGCCGAGACGCTCCTGGACCTCGGCGGCGGTGACGGGGCGGGCCGCGCTTCGTAGTGCGGCCAGCACCTCGCTCTCCAACTCGCCTTGCGCCCGGCGGGCGTTCGGGCGGCCGGACCGCCCCGCGTCGGCCTCGGTCATGTTGCCCGCCTCTCGCTGTCCACTCTCACTGCTCGGTCTCCCCGGGAGCTGACCCGGTCTCGTGGCGCCCGGGATCCGACGTGATCGCCGCCGGAGGGGCGGGCGGTCCACCGGCCGCCGCCTCGCGCCCGCCGGTTTCTCCGGCGGGGGCGGGAACGCTCCGGCGCGCACGGTTCGTTCGCCTTCGTGTCCACCCGTCCTCCAGACCTCCGGGATCCGCGCGTGGGTACCGCGCGCTCAGGCGTGCATGTTACGAGCGTTCGGGCCCGCATCGTCTCCTCCGGTGCCGCGGGGACGACGACGGGCGGTGGACGAGGGCGGATCGAACCGCACCCACGTACTTCTACACTGCTGTAGATTCAGCGTTCCGGGCAGCCTCCGGGCCTGCGGCCACTGTTCGGCCGGGCCCTGTGCGGGAGAGGAAGAACGCATGGGTGTGACGCTCGCCGAGGACGGCAACGTCGCTCCGGGCACGCCGCGCCTCACTGAGGTCTCCGGAGCGGCCGAACGAGCCGCCGGCGCCCTCGCCGCGTCCGACGGCGGGGGTCCGCCGCGGTCCGGCTCGAGGAGGACGCCGCACCCGCGCCCGACCTGAAGCGCGAGGTCGACAGTCGCGGCACGCGCGCTGCGGGCCTGCCCCGCGGCGCGGCGGCCGGCCGTACGTCCTTCCAGGCTCCACGTCGACCGCGCCCGCCGGACTCCGGTCCCCGCGGTGGACGGCAGAACCCACGACACCAGCACAGGGATGAGCATGAACAAGCAGGTGGCGCTCCGCCCCGAGGACCGGGCGGCGTTCGAGAACGCGCTGCAGCGGGCGCTCGACGCACCTGACATCCGTACCGCGCTCGGTCACCCCGGAGCGCGGCACACCGTCGACGGCCTGCGTGCGCGTGCCCGCGCCGCCGCGGATTCCCTCGCCGCGGAGGCGGCGCCGGAGTACGCGGCACTGCTGGAGGTACGGGCCCGTGCGAAAACGGAGATCGGGGAGCACCAGCGTGCGGAGGACGCGAAGGACGCCGCGGCCGCGCTCGCGGTACTCACGCCGATCCTGGCCGCCGCCGCGACGGTCGTCTTCCTCGTGTTGGGCTACGGCCTGCGCCTGGCCGGGGCCGCGGGGCCCCTCGCGAAGGCGCTCGTCAGTGTGGGTTGGGGCGCGGCGGCCGTGACCGGGGTCGCCGGGCTCGCGTCCGCGGCCGGGCTCGCCCTGACGGTGAGACGCCACCGCGTCCTGGCGAGTCCGCCCCCGCCGGACGCCGTCGCGCAGGCGCACGCCGACTGGCTGAACGCCCTGATCGAACGGGGCCTGCTGCCTTGCCTGCGCCGCGAACTCCGCCTGCACGGAACCGGGGACGCGACGGCCCGCCGAGCCGGACCCCGCGCGTGACGGGCAGCCGACTCGATCAGGTGGAGGCCGGACTTCGCCAAGCCGGAATCCGGGAGGGAGGAGAACGGGCCCCTCGCCGCACTCCCCTGCCGATGGCCGGTGGCGGCCCGCCGCCAGGGACGCACCCGCCGGGGCGTGTGCCCGTCAGCGCCGGTCCGGGCCGCCCCGCACGACGGCGACCGGGCACGCGGCGTGTCGCAGGACGTCCTGGCTGACGGACCCGAGGAGCAGCCCGGCGAAGCCGCCGCGGCCTCGTGCTCCCATGACCAGCAGCTGGGCGCCCTCGCCGCACTCGACGAGGACCCGGCTCACCTCTCCGGCGAGCAGCCGGGTCGTCGTGCCGCCCTCCGGCCCGCCGGCGCGGCCCGCGACGGCGAGCGCCTCGGCGAGCACCCGTTCGCCCTCGGCTCGGGACCGGCCCGGGCGGGCGTCCGCGCACACGTGCACGATCAGTAGTCCGCCGTCCCGCAGCGCGGCCTCCGAGGCGGCGAAGCCGACAGCCGCCCGACTCTCCTCCGAACCGTCGGCGGCGACCAGCAGCGGACCTTCGGGACGGGCCCTGCCGCGCACGACAAGCACCGGGCTCCGGCTGTGTCCGGCCAGGTGGACGGCGACCGAGCCGACGAATGCGCCGGTGATCCGGCCCATGCCCCTGCTGCCGACCACGACCAGGGCGGCTTCACGCGACTCGGCCTCCAGCACCGCCAGCGGCTCGCCCGCCACGACCGCGTGGACGACCTCCACGTCCGGTGCCCGGACGCCGGCCCTGCGCACCGCGTCGTCGATCACGCGCTCGACGTCCTCCCGCAACGCTCCCCCCACCGGACCGAGCAGCGACGGACCGGTGGGGACGTGCATGCCGGGCCAGACGAACGCGTGCACCAGGCGCAGTACGGCCCCTCGCAGCCGTGCCTCCACCGCCGCGGCCTCCACCGCCTCCAGGCTCGCCGGTGATCCGTCGACGCCCACGACGACCACGGGAGGTTTCATGAGCCGTTCCTCGTCTCCTCGCGACGGAACCGGTCGGCGCCGTCCGCGCCGCGCCGACCGCCGGTTCTCCTCAGCGTCCCTCTGGACGGCCGGCCGCGCCAGACCGCACCAGACCCCGCCAGGGGCCCGGACGCGCCCCCCGCGCTCCCTCCCGAAGGGCATGCGGGGGCTTCTACAATGTTGTAGATTCTCGTCGGCCCCGAACGTCCGATCCCGCCCCGCTTCGTCTTCGCCGGAGGAGAGAAAGCCAGTGGCAGCGCCAAGGGCAGGAGTGTGGCAGACCGACACCCGGCGCGTCGGGTGGCGAAGGCGCCGTACCGTCCGCTCCCGGCCACGCCGGCCGACGGACGCACGCCCGTGGGCGCTCCCGGCCCCGGGGCCGATCCTCCGGAACCGTCTCTCACCCAGCGCCGCGACCAGCGTGAAGGAGTACTGACGCAGCATGCTCGACGACCTCAAGAACCTGAAGAACCTGAAGAACCTCAAGGACAAGGTGGAGGACCTCGCCGAGAGCCACGGCGAGAAGATCACCGAGGGGTTGGAGAAGGCCGGCGACTTCATCGACGACAAGACCTCCGGCAAGTACAGCAAGCAGATCGACACCGGCGTCGACAAGGCCCAGGAGTTCGTCGAGCGCCTGGGCGACCGCAAGTCCGGGGATTGAGCCCCGGAGCACGACGCGCACCCGGTGCGGGTCTCCCCCGGGCCGCCACATGGCCCCGGGGGAGAGCCGCGCCGCGCTCGCGCCTACGCCGGGCGGCTGTCCAGCAGGCGGGCGAGCAGGTCGTCGAGCGTGATCAGGCCGGTGAGCCGGCCCTCGGCGTCGCGGATGACGGCGAGGGACGCGCGGTGCCGGCGCAGCTGCTCGACCGCGTGCGAGAGGCTGTCCGTGCCCCGCAGTTCCGGTACCGGCCGGGCGAGCCCGCGGGCGGTGGCGGCGCGTTCCCGCGCGCGGGCCACCAGCGCGTCCCGCGCGTGCACGGAGCCGAGGACCTCCGCCCCGTCCGTGACGAGCAGACGTGCCCGCCCGGCGGTGGTCGCGGTCGCGAGGATCGCCTCGACGTCGGCGTCGGCCGGCACGGTGACGATCTCGGACGCCGGGACTCCCAGGTCCGCGACAGGGGTCTGCGGCTCCGTCAGGGAACGGGTGATCAGTTCCGACTCGGCCCTGTTGATCAGCCCCAACCGCTCCGACTCCACCACCAGGTGGGTGAGTTGCTCGCGGTTGTGCACCGACCGGAGCTCGTCGCGCGGCTCCACCCGGCACATCCGGACCAGCGCGTTGCTCACCGTGTTGAGGACCAGGATGACCAGGCGCACGGTCCTGACCACCGCCCGGAAGAGCGGGCTGAGCAGCATCGCGGAACGTTCGGGATGCGCGATGGCCCACGACTTGGGGGCCATCTCCCCGATCACCATGTGCAGGAAGACCACCAGTGCCATCGCCAAGGCGAACGCGATGCCGTAGCTGAGTCCGGCGGGCAGCCCCAGGCTCACCAGCAGCGGGTCGATCTGGTGGGAGATGGCGGGCTTGGAGATCGACCCGAGCCCGAGCGTGCAGACGGTGATACCGAGCTGGGCGCCGGCGAGCATCAGGGAGAGCTCGCGCATCCCGGCGAGGGCGGCCTTCGCACCGCGCTGGCCGTTCTCGGCGGCCTTCTCCATGCGGTGCCGCTTGGCCGCGACGAGGGCGAACTCCGCCGCCACGAAGAAGCCGCTGCCGGCGAGGAGCAGGACGGTGACGAACAACGCCATGGGGAAGCTCATGCCTGGGCCTCCTCAGCCGCCGAGCGTTCGATGCGGACCCGTTCCGGGACGTGGCGGTCCAGGCTCATCACCTCGATGGTGACGCCCTCCACGGTGACCCGGTCCCCGATGGCGGGAAAGCGTCCGAGCCGGTCGATGACCAGGCCGGCCACGGTGTCGTAGTCCTCGTCGTGAGGCAGCGCGATGCCCGTGGCGTTCTCGGCCTCGTCCACACGCCGCCCGGCGTCGACGACCCAGCCGTCGCCGTCGGCGACGGCGAGTTCGACGACCGTGTCGGTCTCGTCGGCGATGTCGCCCACGAGTTCCTCGGCGATGTCCTCGTACGTGACCACGCCGGCGACGCCTCCGTGCTCGTCCAGGACGACGGCGAACTCGTCGTCCCGCTCGCGCATCTGCGCCACCGCCTCGGGCAGCGGAAGCGTGTCGGGAAGCAGCAGCGCGGGCCGGGCGGCCTCCGCCGCCGTCATGCCGTCCAGCCGGGACGCCGGCAGCCGCATGAGCTCCCACACCCCCGCGACGCCGCAGACGTCGTCCGGGTGGTCCCCGAGCACCGGATAACTGGAGTGGCCGTGCTCGGCGATCACCGCCGCTGCCTCCGCGAGGGTGGTGTCCTTGTGGAGGAAGACCGCGTCGACGCGCGGGACCATCACCTCGTCCAGCGTCCGCTCGGAGAACTCGAGCGCGTGGTCGAGCAGTTCCGCGGTGTCCGCGGGCAACTGCCCGTGCTCGTGGGACTCACCGATCAGGTGACTGAGCTCCTCCAGGGTCGCTCCGTGGCGCAGCTCCTCCACCGGCTCGATCCCCACCTTGCGGAGAAGCCCGTTGGCGGCACTGTCGAAGACGTGGACGACCGGGCCGACGACCTTCAGGTAGAGCAGCGTGGACGAGGCCAGGGACTTGGCCAGCCGCTCGGGCACGGCGAGCGCCAGGTTCTTCGGGGCCAGCTCGCCGACCACCATCTGGAGGACCGTGGCGAGGGTGAAGGCCGTGACCACGGACACCGCCGTGGCCGCGCCTCCGGTCAGCCCGATCGCGTCCAGCAGGGGCCTCAGCAGCGTCGACACGGACGGCTCGGCGAGGAAGCCGACCACCAGCCCGGTGACCGTGATGCCGAGCTGTGCGCCGGAGAGCATGAACGAGAGCCGCCCCAGCACCTTCAGCGCACGGGCGGCACGCTTGTCCCCCGCCTCGGCCTCACGGGCGAGCGCGAGGCGGTCGGCCGCGACGTACGCGAACTCCTGCGCGACGAAGTACCCGGTACCCGCCGTCAGGACAAGGACGGCGACAAGTCCGAGAACGGCGGCGGTCACCGAGCCCCCGCCGAAGACCTGTCGCGGTCACACGACGCGACACCGGGCAATCGATGACCAGCCCCGGGGGGCTCCGTCGGTCTGGCAGGCAAGACGAACTCCTTCACGAATCTGTCTGTCGGAAAACCCGCGGCGGCCGCTGCCGCCTCGTCCGGCGCGGGGGCGCCTCCACCCCCGCCTCCGGAGGGAACGCCGGGGGCGTCACGGGGAGCCACGGGCCGGACGTCGGTGTGCCGGCAGCGGCCCGGACCGGCCCCTCGACCTCTCGTCCACCCCGCGTCCACCTTCCTCCGCCGCCGCGATCCACAACCGCCCCCTCCTACTTCTACATGCGTGTAGACCTCCGTGTCCGTTCAGACGATATGCCGAGCCGGCCGCGAGACGGAGCGACGGGGCCACGGAAGGGGCGGAGGTCGCGGCCCGGCACGTCCTGGGGAACCCGGCCCCGACACTCCGGCGCGTCCCCGCGAGAGCGAGTACGCGCGTCGTCACCGAATCGGGCGGCCCCCGCCCGCGCGTCGCAGTAGGTTTCCCCCCGGGGCGTCACCGCCTCGCGGACGGCGGCCCGCCCCGTCCCGTCCCATCC
>NZ_WMLF01000690.1 GCF_014156695.1 Streptomyces durbertensis
GCTTCCGCCCCCGCAAGGACACAGGCAGCAGCGGACGAACGAACTCCCACTCCTCGTCAGACAGTTCATGGCGACGTGTCACCCGACCATGATCCACCACTCGACATCATTTGAAGACACCCCCTAGCAGCCGAGCTTGTTGTCAGCGGTGCGCCGTAGGGTGTCCAGCACGAGTGAGGTGGCCGGGACGCGCAGGTGCTCGCGCAGCACGTACGCGGCGATGCGGCGGCGGGACGGGGGAGCGAGCGGCCTGCCCACGACGTCCTGGTGGCGGAGGAAGTTCAGCACCAGGCTCGGCATCAGCGCGACGCCGAGGCCTTCGGCGACGAGGCTCTGCACCATCAGGTTGTCGTCGGTGGTGAAGGCGATGTCGGGTGCGAAGCCCTGTTCGGCGCATTCGTGCAGGAAGTTGACACGGCAGCGGCGGCAGCCGGCGATCCACCGTTCGCCGGCGAGGTCCGTCAGGGTGACGGTCCGGCGGCGGGAGAGGGGGTGGACGTGGGGCAGGAGGACGACCAGTTGGTCCTCCAGAAGGGGGATCTCGACCAGTTCCTCGGGGACTGCGGCGGTGGAGGCGTCGCCGCCGCCGGAGGTACCGGGGTAGGTGAAGGCGAGCGCGACGTCGCATTCGCCGCGCACGACGCGGGTGAGGGATTCGGGCGGTTCCTCCTCCGAGAGCTCGACGTCGACGCCGGGGTGCTGCCGCGCGAGGGCGGAGAGGGTGCCGGGGACAAGCGTGGCGTTGGCGCTGGGAAACGCGCACAGCCGGACCCGACCGGTCGCCAGCCTGGTGCGTGCCGCCATCTGCTGCCGGGCGACGGTCATCGTGTCGAGGATCGTCGTCGCGTGGCGGGAGAGCGTCTCGCCGGCCTCGGTGAGCCGCAGTCCGCGCCCGACGCGGACGAAGAGCGCCGTGCCCAACTCGCGCTCGAGCGCCTTCATCTGCTGGGTGATCGCCGGCTGGGTGTAGCCGAGGGAGCGGGCTGCGGCCGAGTAGGAGCCGGTGCGGACGACCTCCTGGAAGGTGCGCAGCCGTCTCGAATCGAACATCCGTGCATCATAAGGAGAAGTTGGGGTGAGGGGTGGGGGAGGTTTCGGCCGTCCGGGCGAGTGTCCGGCGCGCGGGCCGGCCGGGAGCCGGACTGAAGCCGGACGGAAGTCCAGCCCGGCCGGAAGCCGGTCGGCCGGCCGTTCGGCGGCCGGTCAGAAGAGGCCGTGCCACATCTGCTCGACGACGAGGGACCACCAGTTGTCGGGGTGGTCGAGCGCGGTCGGGTCGGTGGCCGCCAGCTGCTCCTGGAACGCGGCGATCTCCCGTCCGGCGCTGAACGGGTCGTTACCGGCGAGCCGTTGCCGCGTGCGGACGAGCAGCGCGAGACTGCGGGAGAGGGCGGTGACCGAGGAGTTGACGTGGCGGGTGGTCAGCTCGCCCCGGGGGGAGACCGAGCGGACGTGCCCGTCGGAGCGCCGGACGGTGAGGGCCGACGAACCGTCGCTGCCGACGAGGATCTCGTCGGCGAGCGCGGCGGGGACGGCGGCCGGTTCGACGCCGAGGGCGCGCAGCCAGGTCGCGGCGTCGGTGAACAGTCCGCCGGCCGGGGGCCTCTCGTCGCGGTCCGCGTGGAAGAAGTAGGGGATCTCGGTGGGGAGTCCGGCGGTGAGCAGTCCGGTGGTGGCGGACTCCGGGAGGTGGCGGCCCTCGAGCGCGGCTGCCTGGTGCCGCAGCACGTCCGGCTCGCCGAAGGTCTCCACGAGGAAGCGGTGGACCTCGGTCGCGTCGAGGGCCGGAGGACGGGACATACCTGAGGCGGCGGCGGGGGCCGGTACGCGTCTGGGGG
>NZ_WMLF01000691.1 GCF_014156695.1 Streptomyces durbertensis
CACCCGCCCCGCGCTCCGGCGTCCGCCCTCAGTCCGGTCGGAGGACGGCCCGCAGACGGTCGGCGAAGGCGTCCGGTGCGTCGACGAAGCCGGTGTGGTCGCCGGGGAAGAGCGTCGGCTCGATCCCCAGCCTCCCGGCCAGCGCACGCGCCGTGCGGTCGCAGAGCTGCCCCGCCGAAGCCTCGCCGATGCCGACCACCACCCGACCGGACTCGCCCCGCAACGCGGCGGCGTCCGGCGTCCAGAAGGTGGTGCGGCGCAGCTCGTGGGCGAACCAGCGGCGCTCGTCCGCGACCTGCCGCGCGTCCCGCTCCCCGCCGAACATCTGCTCCACGGCCGGCTCGGGGATCATGATGCCCGCCTGGGCGAAGAACCCCTTCCACGCCCCGACGACGTCGCCGCCGAGGTAGTCGGCGACAAGCCGTTCCGTTCCGGCGCGCAGCTCGTCGCGGTCGTCCAGCAGCTCGATCAGCGGGGGCTCGTGCGCGACGACCGCGCGCAGCAGCTCCGGGTGCCGCTGCGCGAGTGCCAGCGCGCTCACCGCGCCGCCGCTGGAACCGACGACCACGGCCGGTCCCGCGTCCAGGTGGGTGATCAGCCGGGCCAGGTCGTCGGCCCGCAGCTCGGGAGTCGACTCCTGCTCGGGGTTGTGGAGCTCGCTGCGGTGGATGCCGCGCGGGTCGGTGGTCAGCACCGTGTGGTCGGCGGCGAGCACGTCGGCGAGCGGGCCGAACGCGTCGGCGTCCATCGGCGCGCCGACCAGCACGACCAGCGGCCCGGTCTCGCCGCGCACCTCGTAGTACAGGCGCCCGTCGGGCACCTCAAGCGTGCGGGCGCGTTCGGTGGCGCCCGGGGTGTCGGTGATCATGTGGTCCTCCGGAATCGGTTCTCGGCCGTCATCCGAGGTAGACGGTCCGGCCGCGCGAACCTCATCGCCCGTCCCGACCCCCGACCGGAACTCCGTCACCCTGAAGCCGTCGACTCCCTTGCTAGGCTCGGGAGTTGAGCCAAGGGGGCAGCAGGGTGGCATCAGTCAGTTTCCGTATCGGTGGCGACCTGGAAGTGCGTCGGCTCGGGTTCGGGGCCATGCGCCTCCCGACCGAGCCCGCTGCCGCCCGCGCGGACGCCGTCGCGGTCGCACGACGGGCGGTGGAACTCGGCGTCACCCTGATCGACACCGCCCACCTGTACGGCGGAGGGGCCAACGAGGAACTGCTGGCCGAGGCCCTGCACCCGTATCCGGAAGACCTCCTCGTCACCACCAAGGTGGGTGTCGCGCGTTCCGGCCCGGGCGACGAGTGGCGACTCGACGGGCGCCCGGAGGTCCTGCGCGACCAGGTCGACCACGCGCTGCGGCGGCTGCGCGTCGAACGCCTCGAACTGCTCCAGCTCCACCGCATCGACCCCGAGACCCCGCTGGCCGACCAGATCGGCACCCTGCGGGAGCTGCGCGACGAGGGCAAGATCGGCCGGATCGGCCTCTCCGAGGTCACCGTCGCCGAACTCGACCAGGCACGGGAGATCGTCGAGATCGCCAGCGTCCAGAACCGATACAGCCTCCTCGACCGCGAGCACGAGCCCGTGCTCGCCGCCTGCGAGGCGGCCGGCATCGCCTTCCTGCCGTGGCGGCCGGTCGCTTGGGGCGAAGCCGGAGCGAACGCCGAGATCAACGCCGTGGCCGCCGACCTCGACGCCACCCCCACCCAGGTCGCGCTCGCCTGGCTGCTCGCCCACTCGCCGGTGATCTGCCCGATCCCGGGTACCGCCCGGCTCGCCCACCTGGAGGAGAACGTCGCGGCGGCGGACGTCACGCTCACTC
>NZ_WMLF01000692.1 GCF_014156695.1 Streptomyces durbertensis
GGTGACGGCGATGACCCGCCCGGCCGGTCCGGCGCCGGGCGGGCCCTCGCCGGTCTAGTCGCGCAGCAGGGCGCAGACGAAGTTCTCCTGGACGTGGCGGAGTCGGTCGAGGAGAGCGGGGTCGGCCGCCTCGTTGATCTGCGAGGTGACCGAGAAGGCGAGGGAGCGGCTGCCGTCCGGCGTGGCGGCCATCAGCTGGGTGTAGCCGGGGAAGTTGCCGGTGTGGCCGTGGACGACGCCGCAGCGCGTCGTGTAGCGGAAGACGGCGAGGCCCGCCTCGTTCCGCCCCGGGCCGGCCGGTTCGGACGCGCCCTCGATCCACCGGCGCTGCTCGCGCCGCGCCGCGCGCGAGAACAGCTCGCCGCCGACGTAGCCGCGCACGAACGCGGTCATGTCCTTCGGCGTGGAGACGATGCCCCCCGACGCCCAGGCGCCGGACGCGCTGACCGCCTCCGACACGTCCTGTGGCGGCTCGCCCGCCGCGACGGCGTAGCCGCGCATGTACGGCTCGGGCAGTTCGTAGCCCTGCGGGAGGCTGGTCCGCCGCAGCCCGAGAGGACGGTGGACAAGCTTCGCGAGCAGCTTCTCGTACCGCTGCCCGGTCGCCGCCTCCGCCATCAGCGCCACGGCGATGTTGTCGGAGTTCGAGTACCGGTAGCGGGTGCCGGGGCGGAACTCCAGCGGCCTGTCGGCCACGAAGTCCAGCAGCCGGCGGGAGTCGAACCGGCGGCGCGGGTCCTCCAGAAGCAGCTCGACGAAGCGGGGGTCGGCGGAGAAGTCGGGCAGCCCGCTGGTGTGGTTCAGCAGCTGCCGCAGGGTGACGCGGTGCCAGGCGCGGGGCTGGTCGGGCAGCACCTCGCCGAGGGTGCTGTCCAGGCGCAGCGCGCCGCCGTCGACGAGGCGCAGCGCCACGGCGCCGCTGAACGCCTTGCTGGTGCTCGCGGTCCGCGTGTGGTCGGTCGGCTCGATCGGCCGGTCCGTGCCCAGTTCGGCGACGCCCGCGCGGTACACCTCGGGCCGCCCGTCGCGTTCCAGCACGGCGATCACCCCCGGCGGGCCGCCCGGGGCGGCGACCAGCTCCCGCAGCTGCCGCGTGAGCGCCGGGTCCCGGCCGTCCGGACGGCCGTGGCTGTGGCCGGGGCCGTACCCGTGGTCGGGCTCCGGGTCGGTGGAGGGCCCGCCGGCGTGCGCGGGCGCGGAGATCAGTCCGATGAGGCAGGCGCCGGCCACCAGCGTGGCGACGGACAGCCTCAGACGTGAGGAGCGGGGCAGCGGCACGGCGGTTCTCCCGGTCGGCGGAGGGGGCCTACCGGACCAGGCTCGGCCGCCGCCACACCCACCGCGCGCCCCGCTACGCCGTCCGGCCCAGCCGCGGCCTCTCGACGACCGGGCAGCGGACCCACAGTCGTACGCCGGCCACGAGAAGCTCCGACGCCGCATCGTGTTCGGCGGGCGTCCACGCGCCGCTCCCGCCGCCGAACAGCTTCTCGTACGCGCTGTCCTGCACGGCGGTCCGCGCGGGCAGCGGGTGTTCCCCGCCGAGCCCTCGTGCCAGGTCCTCGAAGAAGTTCCACGCCTCCAGCGCGCGGGCCGCGGGGAGGCTCCGACGCTCCGGGGCAGCCAACCAGCGCTGGACACGCGCGAGTTCCAGGGTGTCGGCCTCGGGAGTGGCCAGTCGTCTCCCGTGCCGGCTCACGTAGACCCGCGCCTGCCGGACCGTCCGGAACAGCGGTACTCGCCGTCGATCGCCGTCCGGCAGGGTCACCACCCGGTCGGGTCTGTCGCCCGCGCCGCCCGCCCACAGCACCACCC
>NZ_WMLF01000693.1 GCF_014156695.1 Streptomyces durbertensis
GTACGTGACAGCGAGACGCCACGCCGCCGCGCTGCACTCGCTGCCATGACGCACTCCGCGAGCGCAGACCGCGAACTCCGTGCCTACGTACGTCACCTCAACCGCCGCCGGTTCCTGACCGTCGCCGGCGCGGCCTCGGCGATCGCCTTCGCCACCAACCTCCCCGACACCAGCCGGGCCGTCACCCCGCTGCCCGGCGCCGCCATCCGCACGCAGCCCTTCACCCTGGGCGTCGCGTCCGGCGACCCGCTGCCGGGCTCGGTGGTGCTGTGGACGAGACTCGCCCCGGACCCGTACCAGCCCGACAGCGGACTGCCGGACCGACCCGTGCCCGTCCGCTGGGAGATCGCGCGCGACGCCGGCTTCCGCCGCCGCGTCGGCTCCGGAGTGGCCACCGCGCACCCGGAGTTCCACCACTCCGTGCACGTCGAGCCCGACGGCCTGGAGCCGGCGACCACCTACTACTACCGCTTCCACACCGGCGGTTGGACCAGCCCGGTGGGCCGCACCCGCACCGCGCCGGGACCGGACGCCGACCCCGCCCGGCTGCGCTTCGGCGTCGTCTCCTGCCAGCGCTACGACCAGGGCCACTACACCGCCTACCGGCACCTGGCCGAAGAGGACCTGGACGCCGTGCTGCACGTCGGCGACTACCTCTACGAGTACCCGGTGAAGAGCACCGGCGGCGCCCGCGGCTACCCGGCCGGCACGCTGCCCGCGCACTTCGACCGGGAGACGACGACACTCACCGACTACCGGCTGCGCTACTCCCTCTACCGCCGCGACGCCGACCTGCGGGCCGCGCACGCCGCGCACCCGTGGATCGTCACCTGGGACGACCACGAGACGGACAACAACTACGCCGGCGGCATCCCCGAGAAGCCCGAGGAGAACCTGCCGCCCGCCGAGTTCCTGCTGCGCCGGGCCGCCGCCTACCGCGCCTACTGGGAGAACATGCCGCTGCGCGCGCCGCAGCGCCCCGACGGGCCCGACCTGCGCCTCTACCGCCGGCTGCGGTACGGACGCCTCGCCCAGCTCGACGTGCTCGACACCCGGCAGTACCGGGACGACCAGGCGAACGGCGACGGCTGGAAGCTCCCCACCCCGGAGTCGGAGGACCCGGCGCGGACCATGCTCGGCGCCACCCAGGAACGCTGGCTGCTGGACGGCTGGCGGGAGTCCCGGGCGGTGTGGAACCTCGTCCCGCAGCAGGTGGTGTTCGCGCGGCGGCGCAACCGGGTGGCCGGCCCCTGGCCGCTGTCCATGGACGCCTGGGACGGCTATCCGGCGGCCCGGGCACGCGTGTTGCGCGGCGCCCGCGAGGCGGGTGTGCCGAACCTGGTCTTCCTCACCGGCGACGTGCACGTGCACTACGCCTTCGACGTCCCCCACGACCCGGCCGGTCCGGCCGGTCCGGACAACGGCGTCGCCGCGGTGGAGCTCGTCACCACCTCCGTCTCCAGCGGCGGCGACGGCGCGCGGCGCCCGGCGAACTGGCAGACGCTGATGGACGCCAACCCGCACCTGCGGTTCTACGACGGCCGGCGCGGCTATCTCCTGGTGACGCTGGACGCGCGGCGGCTGCGGGCGGACTTCCGGACGGTCGACCAGGTCACCGCACCGGGCGCGGGGATCAGCACGGCGGCGTCGTTTGTCTGCGAGGCCGGCGCGCCAGGTCTGCGCCCGGCCTGACCGCCGACCCCGGCCACCGCCTGACCGCCGACCCCGGCCACCGCCCGGTCGGCGCCGCCGGCCCGTCCGGCCGGCCCGGCGGGAACCCGTTGGGAACCGGTCCGCCGGCCTGGGAG
>NZ_WMLF01000694.1 GCF_014156695.1 Streptomyces durbertensis
CCCCCGACCGCGACCGTCCGGTCCGGGCGCTCGCCGTGACGGTCTCCAACCGCGCCTCCGCCGGCGTCTACGAGGACACCGGCGGCCCGCTGCTCGTCGCCGGACTGCGGGAGATGGGCTGCGACGCCGACGGGCCGACCGTCGTCCCCGACGGCGAACCCGTCGAGACCGTGCTGCGCGAGGCGGTGGCGGCCGGCTACGACGTCGTCGTCACCACCGGCGGCACGGGCCTGACCGCGCTCGACCTGACCCCGGAGATGACCCGGCGGGTCATCGACCACGAGGTTCCCGGCATCGCCGAGGCGGTCCGGGCGGCGGGCCGGACGAAGGTGCCCACGGCGGCGCTCTCCCGTGGCCTCGCCGGGGTCGCCGAACGTACCCTGATCGTGAACCTGCCCGGTTCCCGGGGCGGTGTGAAGGACGGCGTCGCCGTCCTGAAGGAGATCGTCCCGCACGCCGTCGACCAACTGCGCGGCGGTGACCATCCCCGAGGAGGCCCCAGCTGAACGCGTCCTGGCCGGTGGTGCTCGCGGAGGGGGACGTCTCCCTCCGCCCGGTCAGGCTGCGCGACCACCGGGAGTGGCGGGAGGTCAACCTCCGCAACCGGGACTGGCTCAGACCCTGGGAGGCCACCGTCCCGCCCGCGCCGCCCGGCCGCATACCGACGGGCCGGCCCACGTTCCGGCAGATGGTCCGCCATCTCCGCGCCGAGGCCAGCGCCGGCCGCATGCTGCCCTTCGCCGTCCACTACCAGGACCGGCTGGTCGGCCAGCTCACCGTCGCCGGCATCACCTGGGGCTCCATGTGCTCGGCGCACATCGGCTACTGGGTGGACGAGGCGGTCGCCGGCCGCGGCGTGACGCCGACAGCCGTCGCCCTCACCGTCGACCACTGCTTCCGCAGCGTCGGGCTGCACCGCGTGGAGATCTGCATCCGACCCGAGAACACGCCGAGCCGCCGGGTCGTCGAGAAACTCGGATTCCGGGAGGAGGGCATGCGCCCCCGCTATCTCCACATCGACGGTGCCTGGCGCGACCACCTGGTGTACGCGCTCACCGTCGAGGAGGTGCCCGACGGCCTGCTCACGCGCTGGCGGCAGACCCGCGCGGGCACGGACACCGCCCCGGAAATGCGATAAGCGTTCGATTAAGCGATCCGCGGCCACCTCACCCCACCCGCGCATTCCGGTGTGAATGGGTACGGTCCTGCGACTCGTCATCCCAGAGAATTCTCGGCTTATCGGCAGAATCACGCGACACGCCGCGTCAATCGGCTGATACTTTGCCCGCGACGGCTCTACCGTGTCAGCGTGAGCAGCAGCGGCCTCATCTACGCAGTCATCGTCGGGGCCTGGGCCGCCTACCTGGTGCCGATGTGGCTCCGGCGTCAGGACGAACTCAACGACGCCCGACCCACCGAGCGTTTCAGCACCGCCATCCGGCTGCTGTCCGGCAAGGCGGCCATGGAACGGCGCTACGCCAAGGAGCGCGGCCAGGACGCCGCCGTACCCGTGGCGGACGCCACCGCCGACGGACAGCCGGGCCCCGCGCGGGACCAGTACGAAGCCGACGGCGCGTACGAGCCCACCGCCGACGTCCGGTCCTTCGCCGACCCCGTCACGATCCTCCAGCCCGCCGCTCCCGACGAGTCCTCGCTCCTCGCACCCGGATCCGCGGCGCCCGGACTCGCCACACCCGGACTCGCCACACCCGGGCCCGTCGCGTCCGGAGGCGGTGCCGACCCCGCGACCGCCGACCGCCCCGGCGAGGAGCGCCCCTCCACCCCCCGCCGGCC
>NZ_WMLF01000695.1 GCF_014156695.1 Streptomyces durbertensis
GAGATGTGTATAAGAGACAGGCGCACTCACCGACCCCCTCGGCCTATCACCCTGCGAGAATGAGGATGACCCGCAGAGCGCTCCGGGTGGTAAGAACGGCCCTGCCGTAAGCATCAAGCAGCTTCGAATGGCTTTGGGGAGGGCCGGAATGAGCGTTTCGGACTATGACATAGTTTATGTTCCTGAGATTAGGACCGGAAGTGGTGAGCTTGCTTACGGGAATTCTCCCTTCGCCGCTAACGGGGAAGTGAATACCGGACCGAACGGAAGACCTCTGATCCAAATAAGTGCAATTGGCTTGCGTGACATGGATACGGCCGTTGCTACAATTTTCCACGAGATCTATCATCATCGCTTCCTGCGTAGGCTTGGGAGCACTCCTTCGCTCGTGGATAGAGAGAGTCGCCCTGAGGGTAGATACGGCCATATCTGGGGAGGGAATGAAGTCGCTGCCGAGCAGTATGGTCAAGCAATGCTGGAAATGTTCAAGAGGCGCACGAGGTAGGTAAAAATGTGGCAATTCAGCTCTCAACAGGTCGAAGAGATTCTTGCATCCAAAGAACCGGGAGACGTGAGTGAGTGTCGTTGTCCCGCCTGCGAAGAAATCTCCGTCCGGACCTACATCTTCAGATCCGATATCGGTGGAAGGCGTAATATCGTGACGTACTCATGGTGTCATGCCTGTCGCGGTATCAAGGGATGGACCGGGCCAGACATGGGAAATCTGGACTTCAATGACCCTCTTGAGGCCCTGCCCTCTGAGGATAGACAGCGCCTAGTGGGAAGCCTTCCCAAGCTGATCGCAATGCTGGATAAGCTGTGGGGTAATGGTGAGCTCCCACAGCGCATTCGGCGAACCTGACGGATGCGGACTGAATGACTGGCATGGGAGATTAGCACTTCTTTAACGGAAGGGAATTCCATCTGCTCAACTTCCTGAACTGAACTGAAAGGTGTCCGATGGTTACAACATTCCGCTACAGAAAAGCGTAGCGCGCTCTGTGGTCTCGCCGTGAGAGGTGTCCGTTGGTAAGGACGTTCCATTACAGAAAGCACAGCCCGGGCGCGCCAGTTGTTCACGCGGGATGAAAGTTGCGGATCGGATTCCGGCTTCGATTCTTCTGTACTGAGGCATCGTTTCTGTAAACTGATCGGTTCCGGTATGTGGATGGCGAACGGGAGTGTCGGAGTCGCGGGGAGGGGTCTGTATGCATGAGGTGATCTTGGGTTTGCTGCCCGTCGCCTATTACTCGGGAAGTGCAGTTCTGGGGTGCGAGGACATGCTGGCTGGGCACAGGCTTGAGGAGGAGCAGTCCATGGCCCGCTCGGCTGATCTGCGACGTGTTCTGATGCCCTTGCCTGGCGGTCGGCGCATCAGGTTCTTTTTGCATTGGAGCGACGGTACGAATCTGGAAGCTGTCGACCAGAAGGTTATCGATGGGACATACGGCGAGGAGACGTTCTCCGGGGCGGTGGTCGGCACTGATGTGCCGGTCCGCTGCGAGACGTGCGTGACGCGTTTTCGCGCGCTCGTAGTCGAGGGTGGCACTCCGTTGGTTCCCAATCTTGCGGACAGGCTGAACCGGCACAGGTTCGTCCGGAGATGTCCGAACTGCGCCTCGCTGTGGCGAGGGGATGTTCTTCGCGTCATGGAGCAGGTCGGAGGCAGCGCGAGACCCTGAGGCGCGCCAGTATCGACGGCTTCTTCTGGATGACGGCAGGGGTGGGTGCGGTTGGTTGGTTTCGGCGGGCGGTGACGGGATGTGTGCGGGGCGTTGAC
>NZ_WMLF01000696.1 GCF_014156695.1 Streptomyces durbertensis
CTCCCGTACCTTCGGGGCTCACGGACGGCGAACCTCCGTGAGCCCCGAAGGTGTGGAACGTCCCGCAGTGACGTCGTCCGACGTCCGACGTCAGACGCGGCGGCGCTTGGGCGGGCGGCAGCCGTTGTGCGGGGTGGGGGTGACGTCCTGGATGGAGCCGACCTCCAGGCCGGTGGCCTGGAGCGAACGGATCGCGGTCTCACGGCCGGAGCCGGGACCCTTCACGAAGACGTCGACCTTGCGCATGCCGTGCTCCTGCGCGCGGCGGGCGGCCGACTCGGCGGCCATCTGCGCGGCGAACGGGGTCGACTTGCGCGAGCCCTTGAAGCCGACGTGGCCGGCCGAGGCCCAGGAGATCACGTTGCCCGTGGGGTCGGTGATCGAAACGATGGTGTTGTTGAACGTGCTCTTGATGTGAGCGTGCCCGTGGGCGACGTTCTTCTTCTCCTTGCGGCGCACCTTCTTGGCGCCGGCCGTACGGCCCTTCGGAGGCATATGGATTCTCTCCCGTGGAGGTGGTCGGTCCTACATCCGGACCGCGATGTCATGCGGGTGGGTGGGAAAGCCGGCGACAGCCGGTGACTGCTGACGACTGGGTCACCCGCCCGCAGCAGCGTCCGGTGCGGACTACTTCTTGCCCGGCTTCTTCTTGCCGGCGATGGCGCGACGCGGGCCCTTGCGGGTACGCGCGTTCGTCTTGGTGCGCTGACCACGGACCGGCAGGCCACGGCGGTGACGCAGACCCTGGTAGTTGCCGATCTCGACCTTGCGGCGGATGTCGGCCTGAATCTCGCGACGGAGGTCACCCTCGGTCTGGAAGTTCTCGTCGACGTACTCACGGATCTTGACGAGGTCTTCCTCGCCCAGGTCGCGGACGCGGGTGTCCGGGTTCACACCGGTGTTCTTCAGGGTCTCCTGCGATCGGGTGCGACCGATGCCGAAGACGTAGGTGAGGGCGACCTCGATGCGCTTGTCGCGCGGAAGGTCAACGCCTTCAAGGCGTGCCATGAACGTGGCTCCTGTGAGTTGTCGGAGGTCTACCACAGCACCGCTCCCCGGCCTCCGGCCGAGGTCCCCGGCCTCCGACCGGGGGTGTCGTCCCGCACACGCGCCCTGGGCGCGTGGTGTCACGGAACGGGTGACTGCGTATGTACGTGTTGCTCGCGTCGCGAGAAGAGGCGGCTAGTGCGTGCCGGCCCGTGCGTCAGCCCTGGCGCTGCTTGTGGCGCAGGTTGTCGCAGATGACCATGACCCGGCCGTGACGGCGGATCACCTTGCACTTGTCGCAGATCTTCTTGACGCTCGGCTTGACCTTCATGGGATGTGAGGTTCTCCGGGTCAGGCCATCACCCCACGGGAGCGAGGTGCTGGCTCGATCTACTTGTAGCGGTAGACGATCCGTCCACGAGTCAGGTCGTAGGGAGACAGCTCCACCACGACCCGGTCGTCGGGAAGGATACGGATGTAGTGCATCCGCATCTTGCCGCTGATGTGCGCGAGGACCTGGTGGCCGTTCTGGAGCTCCACCTTGAACATGGCGTTCGGCAGAGACTCGACGACGGTGCCCTCGATCTCGATGGCCCCTTGTTTTTTGGCCATACTTGAGCGCTTCACCTTCCGGATTCGGCTACCTGGATCGGACCGGGCACAGGGGTGTACCAGGACCGACGAGCCAGTCTACGACACGGCCGAACGAAAGACGAATCCGGGTATCCTCCCCCACCCACAAGATCCTCAACCTTCCGGCGCAGGGTGGGCC
>NZ_WMLF01000697.1 GCF_014156695.1 Streptomyces durbertensis
ACCTCGGCACACCGCCGCCGGCCAGCGGCCGGGCCGCCCAGGCCCTCGCCTACGCGCGCGGCGCGCTCGGCAAGCCGTACGTCTGGGGCGCCACCGGCCCCCACTCCTTCGACTGCTCCGGACTCACCCAGGCCGCCTGGCGGTCCGCCGGGGTCTCCCTCCCCCGCACCACCTACACCCAGGTCAACGCCGGCCGCCGGGTCTCCCGCGACCAACTCGCCCCCGGCGACCTGGTGTTCTTCTACTCCGGTCTCACCCACGTCGGGCTGTACGTCGGCAACGGACAGATGATCCACGCGCCCCGCCCCGGCGCGCCGGTCCGCTACGCGCCGATCACCGAGATGCCGTTCAACACGGCCGTCCGCGTCGCCTGACCCCGGACGGGCCCCTCGAAGCCACCGGGCGCGCGCTGAACGGCGCGGCCCGCCGGCCCGTACTGCCTGGCATGCGGGGAGCGCACACTCTCCGCAGGCTGGTACCAGGCTGTCACAACGGAAGAGGGGCAGTACCGTGGCTCTCCCCAACCGGAACCCGAACCCCGGACCCGACCGGAACCCGCGCGCCCGCGCGTCCCGCGAGCCGGAGCCGCACGACGGCGGCGGCCGGCACGCCGCGCGCGCCACCCGGGGCACCCAGGCGGCCCGGAGCACCGGCTCCGCGCCGCCCGGCCTCGCCGACGTCGCGCTACTGCCGCTGCGCCTCTTCCTCGGCGTGACGTTCTGCTACGCCGGCCTCGACAAACTCACCGACCCGGCCTTCCCCGGACTCATGGAAGGCCTGCTGAACTCCGTACAGGGCGCCGCCGCGCCCTGGCTGCTCGACCTCGCGCTGACCAACCCGGACGCGTTCGGCTACTCCATCGCCTTCGGCGAACTCGCCGTCGGCCTCGGCACGCTCGCCGGCCTCCTCACCCGGCTCGCGGCCCTCGGCGGCGCGCTGATCTCGCTCTCCTTCTGGCTGACCATCAGCTGGAACATCGACACCTACTACTACAGCCAGGACCTGCCCTACCTGATGGCGTGGATCCCGCTGGTCATCGCCGGCGCCCGCCTCTACTCCCTCGACGCCCTCCTGGCCACCCGCCGCACGCGGCGCCGCGAGGCCGCCGCAGGCACGGCCGACACCGACTGACCCGCGCGGCGGACAGACCCTCGCGGGTCTGTCCGGCGGATCGGAATGGGGGAAGGGGCGGCGTCTGGCGCCTGCGTGGAGTCGGCGGCCGGCGACAACGCGGCGAGCGTGGAGGCCAGGCGTTGCGACGCCGCTCCGATCGGCCGGGCAGCCCGAGGTGTCCACACGGAGCTTCCCGGCCTGCGGGACCCGCACGCGCCCCGAGCCGCCACGCAGCGAGATCCCGCAGCCCGAAGAGCCGGCCCCGTGGGGGCCGCCACAGGGCGACGCCGGTCCACGGGGCACACACCGCGCCCGGCACCCGAGCGCTCCGGGCGCGCTGCGGAACCACTCGCGACCGGTCAGGCCGACCGGGTACCGGTGCACGGAAGGACTCGGTGCGGGGGACGTACCACGCGGCAACTCCGACCCGGCGGGCGCACGCCCGCCGGGTCGCGCGGGTCCGAAGGGCCCATCCCCCGTCGCCGGGTGCCCCTCCTGGCCCGGGACCGGCTCCGGCGACGTGATCGGGAACGCCGCGTCCACCCCGACTCGCCGCGGGAGGCGGGGCCGCGCTGGTCCACTCCCTGCGCCCGGCGCGTCCCGGCGCGGAGGCGTGGCGTGGGGCTGGGAGTGGGGC
>NZ_WMLF01000698.1 GCF_014156695.1 Streptomyces durbertensis
GGTCCATCGCGGTGAGGAAGAGGTGGTCCGGGACCTGCCAGCTGACCACGACGTGGTCGGTGGGGCCGGTCAGCGGACCTTCGCGTTCGAGGTAGACGCCCGCGTCGCCGGTCTCGATCGCGAGAGGGAGGCCGGCGAGGCGGACGGCGTGGTAGATCCGTTCCACGAGGTAGGGGGGCAGTTGGTGTTCCTCGGGTGCCCGCAGGCGTGAGGTCGCGGGGGTCGCGGGGGCTTCCATGTCATCGATCACGGACAGCACCCTGGCGTGAACGGTGGGTGTCGGAAAGGGGTGTTGGGGCAACTCCGCCCGATCGGGCGATGCGCGGCGGGACGGGTACGCTGGCGTCCCGCTTGATGATCTTGAGGGCTGTGGAAAGAGGTGCGGTGTGGGGGCCGACTGGCGTCAGGATCGGGTGGGTGCCGCGCTGCGGGGTGTGAACCCGACGGTGATGCGGCGTCTTTCGGCGGGGTTCGCCGCGGTCGGCGATGTGCAGTTCCTTCCCGGCTATTGCGTGTTGCTGGTCGACGAGCCGGGCGTCGAGCGGCTTTCGGAGCTCTCGGCGTCCAGGCGGTCGGCCTTTCTGGCTGACATGGATCTTCTCGGCGAGGCGGTCGAGCGGGCCTGCCGCGAGTCGGATCCGGCGTTCCGGCGGGTGAACCTCGAGATCCTGGGGAACACCGATTCGTTTCTGCACGCGCACGTGTGGCCTCGCTACGAGTGGGAGCCGGCCGAGCTGGTGGGCATGCCGGTGTGGCTCTACCCGCGCGAGCACTGGCGGGACGCGCGGTTTCGGCTGGGGTCGCGGCATGACGGGTTGCGGGCGGGGATCGCTCGGTGGTTGGACCGGCTGCGGGAGTGAAGGGGCGGCCGGGTCTCAGGGTCGGGGAGTCGGGGTGGTGGCGTCTTCCAGGGGCGTGGCGTAGGGGAGTTCGTCCAGGGGGGTGTCGGTGCGGAAGCGGTTGACGAGGTCGGCGAACTCGGCGACACGTTCCACCGGGGCGAGGTGGTCGGCTTCGCGGATGGTGGTGAAGCGGGCGGCGGGGAAGCGGGCGGCGACGGAGCGACCGTGGTCGGGCGGGGTGAGGTTGTCGTGTTCGCCGGTGACGACGAGGGTCGGCAGGGAGGGCAGGGGTTCGGGGCGGAACCACTCGTGGGAGGTCAGTCGCAGGTTGTGCTCCGACCACTTGGCGACCTCGTCGTCGTTCTGTGCGACGAACTGGCGGTGGAGGAACCGGGCGACGGCGGTCTGCCGGCGGACGGTGCCGGCGGAGGGTGCGGCGAGGAAGCGGGTGACGAGTTCGTCGGCGACGGCGTCGCGTTCACCGTCGGCCATCATGCGCCGCCAGCGGTGTGCGCAGGCGGCGTAGTCGTCGGGGACCCGGTCGGTCATGCCGACGAGGAGGAGGCGGCCGAGGTGCCCGGGGTAGTGCTGGGCGACGCGGACGGCGATGGCGCCGCCGAAGCAGGCGCCGACGAGGTCGACGCGGGGCAGGTCGAGTTCGTCGAGCAGGTGGCGGACGGCGGCGGCGAGGAAGTCGATGCCGTAGCGGGCGGGGAGCCGGTCCGCGGTGCCGTAGCCGGGGAGGTCGGCGGTGATGACGTCGCTGTGGTCGAGGAGGTGGGGTTCGTGCCTGACCCAGGAGAGGCGGTCCTGGGAGGAGCCGCCGAGGACGAGCAGCGGAGGGTTGGTGGTGGGGGCGCCGGTGACGCGCCGGCTGATGTAGCGGAAGCCGTCGAAGCGG
>NZ_WMLF01000699.1 GCF_014156695.1 Streptomyces durbertensis
ACCCCCGAGGGCCGGCGGATCACCCCGGACCCCCCGCTGATCACCCCCGTCGACCAACTGCTGGACGGCTCCGCCGACGGCGGTCAACGGGCCGAACTGCACAACCTGGTCGAGGCGTACGCCCGGACCCTGCCGCCCGAACGCCGCCAGCTGCTGCGCCACTACCACCTGGCGGACATGGCCCGGAAGGTGGTCGGGGTCGGCAGCGTCGGCACCCGCTGCTGGATCCTGCTCTTCCTCGGCCGGGACGACGACGACCCGCTGATCCTCCAGGCCAAGGAGGCGCAGCCTTCCGTGCTCGCCGCCCACCTTCCGGGCGACCACGACACCAACCAGGGGCGCCGGGTGGTCACCGGACAGCGGCTGATGCAGACGGCCGGCGACATCTTCCTCGGCTGGACCCGCGCGGTCGGCCTGGACGGGCGGCGACGCGACTTCTACGTGCGGCAACTGTGGGACTGGAAGGGAGTCGCCCGGCCCGAGACCATGGACCCGGCCCTGCTCACCCTGTTCGGCCGGCTGTGCGGGGAGTCCCTGGCCAGGGCCCACGCCCGTTCCGGCGACCCGGTCGCCATCGCCTCCTACCTGGGCGCGGGAGACGGCTTCGACCGTGCCCTCACCGAGTTCGCCGCCGCCTACGCAGACCAGAACGAACACGACTTCCACGCCCTCGACGCCGCCCGCCGCGCCGGACGCGTCACCGCCGTACCGCTCTGAGCCGACCGCCGGGCCGCCGTGAGCAGCCACCGCCCGTCGGAGGCCGCCTCAGGGCTCCGGCAGCTGCCGCATCTCCAGCACCCGCAGCCCCAGCGCCTGCAACCGGGCCAGCAGGCCCCACAGTTGCGCGTCGTCGACAACCTCGCCGTACAGCACCGTGTGACCCGCCATCACCACATGCCCCAGCTCCGGAAACGCCTCCGTCAGCGCCTCCGACATGTGGCCCTCGACACGGATCTCGTAGCGCATGGCTGTCTCCCACCGGCCGCCGAAGGGCGTGCGAACCACCTGGACCACCATCGTCGCCCCCGGCCGCCCGGCCGACCTCACCCGACCGAGGTGACCCGAGGCGAACCGAGACGACCCGGGGATGTCAGTGCTTCAGCACGAACCCTGCGTCCGCCCCGACTCCCGCCGCCACCGGACCGCGCCGGCTCACAGCAGACCGAGGTCGCGCGCCCGCCGGACCGCGTCGCTGCGGCGGTGCACGGCGAGCTTCCGGTAGACGCCCTTCAGGTGGGTCTTCACCGTGTTCACCGACACGTACAGGTCGGCGGCGATCTCCTCGGTGGACATCATCCGCGCCAGCCGCCGCAGCACCTCCAGCTCGCGGCCGCTCAGCTCCTCCACGACCGGCGGCACCGGCTCCGCCGCGCCCCGGGGAGACCTGCTTCCCGGAGCCCTGCCTGCGTGAGACCTGCCTCCGGGAGGCCCGCCGGAGGGAGCCGGCTCTGAGGTGAGCCAGCCGGCCGCCAGCTCCCGCGCCCTCGGCGTGGCCAGTAGCGGGCGGATCCACGGGCGCGCGTCGACAAACGGACGCCGCAGCCGCTCGCCGCGCGCCGCCACCAGCGCCCGCGCGACCAGCCTCCGCGCCGCCTCCACGTCCCCGGCCTCCTGCGCGATCCGCGCCCGCGCCAGGGCCGCGCGGACCGTCACCGCCGGCCCGCCGCGCCGTGCCCGGTCAAGACCGTCGAGCAGTTCGACCGCCCACGCCGCCCGCCC
>NZ_WMLF01000007.1 GCF_014156695.1 Streptomyces durbertensis
GGATCGGGAGCAGCGGGGGGTCCGCCGGGTGCGGGGCGAAGGGTTGTCCGGAGCCGGCCAGCCGCTCCTCGCACAGCTCGACCAGCCGGTCGTAGCCCACCTTGCCCATCAGCTCCGTCAGCTCCGCCCGGTAGGACACGTACACCGGCTCGGCGGCGCTGTGCGCCGCCGGCGCGCCCGTGCACCACCAGTTGAGGTCGTGGCCGCCGCTGCCCCAGCCGCGCCGGTCGTACTCCCCGATGGAGACCTGCAGCCGCTGCTCGCCGTCGGGCAGCTCCACCCACTCGTAGGTGCGGCGCACCGGCAGCTGCCAGCAGACGTCCGGCTTCGTCTCCAGCGGCTCGCGGCCCTCCTGGAGGGCCAGCAGGTGCAGGGCGCAGCCGGCGCCGCCGGGAAAGTCCGGCCGGTTGTTGAAGACACACGCGCCGGCCACCCGCCGGGTCTTGCGCTCGCCCTCGTCGTCCAGCTCGGTCCAGCCGGAGCGGGTCCCGACGTGGTGGTACTGCCACTGCTCCGGGGTGAGCCGCGCGACGTGCTCGGCCACCCGCCGCTCGTCGTCCTCGTCGGAGAAGTGCGCGCCGAGCGTGCAGCAGCCGTCGGAGGCGCGACCGGCCTGGATGCCCTCGCAGCCCTGCCCGAACACGCACTTCCAGCGCGAGGTGAGCCATGTCAGGTCGCAGCGGAACACCTGCTCCTCGTCGGCGGGATCCGCGAACTCGACCCACGCTCTGTCGTGGTCGAGGCTCACCTCCTCGCCGCGTGCGCGGCGCCTGCGACCGCCGACGTTTCGCGTTTTGCCCGGCTTGGCGTCTTTCGTCTTGCTCACGGGTCCCAGGGTAAGCGCCGAATCGGCCGAATCGGGTGCACCGCAGTAGCGTGCTCCCTCATGAGACTCGGTGTCCTCGATGTGGGTTCGAACACTGTCCACCTCCTGGTGGTGGACGCACACCCCGGCGCACGCCCGCTGCCCGCCTACTCGCACAAGGCGGAACTCCGCCTGGCCGAACTGCTCGACGAGAGCGGCGCGATCAGCGCCGAGGGCGTCGACCGGCTCGCCGGCACGGTCAAGGAGGCCGTGGAGGTCGCCGAGGACAAGGGTGTCGAGGACCTGCTGCCGTTCGCCACCAGCGCGGTGCGCGAGGCCACCAACGACGACCACGTGCTGGAGCGGGTCGCCGCCGACACCGGGGTGCGGCTGCGGGTGCTGTCCGGCCCGGACGAGGCACGGCTGACGTTCCTCGCGGCGCGCCGCTGGTTCGGCTGGTCCGCCGGCCGGCTGCTCGTCCTGGACATCGGCGGCGGCTCCCTGGAGATCGCCTACGGCCAGGACGAGGAACCCGACGCCGCCGTCTCCCTGCCGCTCGGCGCCGGCCGGCTGACGGGTGCCTGGCTGCCCGGCGACCCGCCGGACCCGGACGCCGTGCGCGCGCTGCGGCGGCACGTGCGGGCGGAGATCGCCCGGGTGGTCGGCGAGTTCACCCGGCTCGGCGAGCCGGACCACGTCGTGGCCACCTCCAAGACCTTCCGGCAGCTCGCCCGGCTGGGCGGCGCCGCCCGCTCGGCGGAGGGCCTGTACGTGCAGCGGGACCTGAACCGGGAGTCCCTCGAGGAGTGGGTGCCCAAGCTCGCGGCGATGACCGCCGAGCAGCGGGCGACGCTGCCCGGCGTGTCGGAGGGCCGGTCCCGGCAGCTCCTGGCCGGCGCGCTGGTCGCGGAGGCGGCCATGGATCTCTTCGGCGTCCGCACCCTGGAGATCTGCCCCTGGGCGCTGCGGGAAGGCGTCATCCTCCGCCGCCTCGACCGCCTCCGCGGCTGAGTACGCCGCCGGTCGGCGGCGAGCCGCCGCCGACCGACCGCGACCCGCACCCGCCCCGGGACGCCGGGGGTGCCGGGCCGCGCGGGTCGGTGCGCGCGCCGGGGGCGCTCCGCCCCCGCGCGGGGGCGGGACGTGACGAGCGCCCTACCGGGGGCGGGCCACCGGTGGGCGTCCCGGGCCGTAGGCTGAACGCGTGGCTCAGGACTCGAACCGCTCGGCACTCCGCGCACCGAAGGTCGCGCTGTCCACGGCCTCCGTGTACCCGGAGCCGACGTCGGCGGCCTTCGAGATCGCCGGTCGGCTGGGCTACGACGGCGTGGAGGTCATGGTCTGGACCGACCCGGTCAGCCAGGACGTCGACGCGCTGCGTCGGCTCTCCGACCAGCACGGCGTGCCCATCCTCGCGGTGCACGCGCCCTGCCTGCTGATCACGCAGCGGGTGTGGTCCACCGACCCGTGGACGAAGCTGAAGCGGGCGCGTGCGGCCGCCGAGTCGCTGGGCGCCTCCACGGTGGTCGTCCACCCGCCGTTCCGCTGGCAGCGCGGCTACGCGCGGGAGTTCGAGCGCGGCGTGTGGCGGATGGCGCAGGAGACGGACGTGCGGTTCGCGGTGGAGAACATGTACCCGTGGCGGTACCGGGACCGGGAGCTGCTGGCCTACGCCCCCAACTGGGACCCGACCGAGGACGACTACCGCCACTACACGCTGGACCTCTCGCACACCGCGACCTCCCGCAGCGACACCCTGAAGATGCTCGACGCCATGGGCGACCGGCTCGCCCACCTGCACCTCGCCGACGGCACGGACTCGGCGAAGGACGAGCACCTGGTGCCGGGGCGGGGCGGTCAGCCGTGCGCGGAGGTGCTGGAACGGCTCGCCGCCTCCGGCTTCGACGGGCACGTCGTCGTCGAGGTCAACACCCGGCGGGCGATGTCCTCCCAGGAGCGGGAGGCGGACCTGGCGGAGGCGCTGGCCTTCACCCGGCTGCATCTGTCGACGTCCCGGCTGGCCGACTCGTGACCGGCGCCGGCGAGGAGACGGGCGGCCGCCGCCGGGGGCGGCCGACGGCCGGCGACAGCGAGTCCGCCGACCGCCGCACCCGCATCCTGCGCTCGGCCCGCGCCGAGTTCGCCGAACGCGGCTACGACAAGGCGTCCGTGCGGGCCATCGCACGCGGCGCCGACGTCGACCCGGCCCTGGTGCACCACTACTTCGGCACGAAGGAGCGCGTCTTCGAGGCGGCCCTGGAGACCGCGCTGGCGCCTGTCAGGGGCGGCCTCGGCCGGCTCCCGGAGGTGCCGCCGGAGGAGCTGGGGCCGCAGGTCACCCGGTTTGTGCTGGGAGTGTGGGAGA
Organism: Streptomyces durbertensis; assembly: GCF_014156695.1. Lineage (GTDB taxonomy): Bacteria > Actinomycetota > Actinomycetes > Streptomycetales > Streptomycetaceae > Streptomyces > Streptomyces durbertensis. The sequence continues at coordinate 3,171 of NZ_WMLF01000007.1, forward strand.
ACCCGTCGACCCGTGATCCGCTGCTGGCGATCGTCCGCTCGGCGGTCAGCAACGAGACGGCCGCCGCCATCTTCCGCGGGGTGGTGACGCGGATGCTGCTGCCCCGCCTGACCGGCGCCCTGGACGGCCCCGACCGGGAGCTGCGGGCGGAGCTGGCCGTCGCCCAGCTCATCGGCACGGCGATGCTGCGGTACGTCATCCGGGTGGAGCCGCTCGCCTCGGCGGACCCGGAGGCCCTGTTCGACCGGCTCGCGCCGGTGGTGCAGCACCACCTGACCGCCGCCGACCGGAAGTGACCACGAGCTGACCGTCCCGTCTCACGATCCGGCCCGGATGTCCGGATCATGGATCGGGAGGCGTACCCTCGGAAGACTCGTCGACGTGGTCGAGGACGGCCCCGGCGACGCACCCAGAACCCGTCACAGGGAACCCGTCCCAGGGAGTGGAGAACCATGCCCGAGCTGAGGTCCAACACCGTCACCCAAGGCCGCAACATGGCGGGCGCGCGCGCTCTCCTCCGCGCCGCGGGCGTAGCGCGTGAGGACTTCGGCAAGCCGATCATCGCGGTGGCCAACAGCTTCACCGAGTTCGTGCCCGGGCACACCCACCTCCAGCCGGTCGGCCGCATCGTCTCCGAGGCGATCAAGGAGGCCGGCGGCATCCCCCGCGAGTTCAACACGATCGCCGTGGACGACGGCATCGCCATGGGCCACGGCGGCATGCTCTACTCGCTGCCCTCCCGCGACCTGATCGCGGACTCCGTGGAGTACATGACCGAGGCGCACTGCGCCGACGCGCTGATCTGCATCTCCAACTGCGACAAGATCACCCCCGGCATGCTGATGGCCGCCCTGCGGCTGAACATCCCGGTCGTGTTCGTCTCCGGCGGCCCCATGGAGGCCGGCAAGACGACCCTCGTCGACGGCACCGTCCGCTCCAACCTCGACCTCGTGCACGCCATGTCCGAGGCGGTCAGCGACGCCACCTCCGACGAGGACCTTGCCCGCATCGAGGAGGCCGCCTGCCCGACCTGCGGCTCCTGCTCCGGCATGTTCACCGCCAACTCCATGAACTGCCTGGTCGAGGCGCTGGGCCTGGGCCTGCCCGGCAACGGCTCCGTGCTGGCCACCCACACCGCCCGCCGCGAGCTGTACGAGGCCGCCGGCCGCACGGTCGTGGAGATCACCAAGCGCTACTACGAGCAGGACGACGAGACCGTCCTGCCCCGCAGCATCGCCTCGCGTTCCGCCTTCGAGAACGCCATGGCGCTCGACGTCGCCATGGGCGGCTCCACCAACACCATCCTGCACCTGCTCGCCGCCGCCCAGGAGGCCGAGCTCGACTTCGGCATGGACGACATCGACGCCGTCTCCCGCCGGGTGCCGTGCGTCTGCAAGGTCGCGCCCAACGGCTCGTACCACATGGAGGACGTGCACCGCGCCGGCGGCATCCCGGCGATCCTCGGCGAACTCCAGCGCGCCGGGCACCTCCACGAGGACGTGCACTCCGTGCACGCGCCCAGCCTCGCCGACTGGCTCAAGCAGTGGGACATCCGCGGCGGCTCGCCCTCCCCGGAGGCGGTCGAGATGTTCCACGCCGCCCCCGGCTGCGTCCGCTCCGCCACCGCGTTCTCGCAGAGCGAGCGCTGGGAGTCCCTGGACACCGACGCCGCGAACGGCTGCATCCGCGACGCCGCGCACGCCCACTCCACCGACGGCGGCCTCGCCGTCCTCCGCGGCAACCTGGCCGTCGACGGCTGCGTGGTGAAGACCGCCGGCGTCGACGAGTCGATCTGGCGGTTCGAGGGCCCGGCCGTCGTCGTCGAGTCCCAGGAGGACGCCGTCGACGCCATCCTGACCAAGCGTGTCAAGGAGGGCGACGTCGTCGTCGTCCGCTACGAGGGCCCCAAGGGCGGCCCCGGCATGCAGGAGATGCTGTACCCGACGGCGTTCCTCAAGGGGCGCGGGCTGGGCGCCAAGTGCGCGCTCGTCACCGACGGACGCTTCTCCGGCGGCACCTCCGGCCTGTCCATCGGCCACGTCTCCCCGGAGGCCGCCGCCGGCGGCACCATCGCCCTCGTCCGGGACGGCGACCTGATCAGCATCGACATCCCCGGCCGGTCGATCGAGCTGAAGGTGTCGGAGGAGGAACTGGCCGCCCGCCGGGAGGCGCTCGGCGGCCGCTACGCGCCCGTCGCACGCGACCGCAAGGTCTCGCAGGCACTGCGCGCCTACGCGGCGATGGCGCTCTCCGCCGACAAGGGCGCCGTCCGCGACATCAGCAAGCTCGAAGGCTGACGCCCCGCCCGGCGAGCGCCGGGCGTCCGGCCGACACACGGGCCGCCGCGCCACGGGCGCGGCGGCCCGACTCCCTTCCCGCGGCCCGTTGTTGACGCCCTGATAGCGTCTCCGGCGGGGCCGGACAACAGGGGGAGGCCGGGCATGGGCGGCGCGCGGAACGTGGACACCCGTCCCGACGAGCGTGAATGGCGGCGGCTGCGGAACCGGGCGAACGACAACCGCTCGATGGCCCGGCTGACCGTACCGGTCGCCGTGGTGCTGTGGCTGTGGTTCGCGTTCCTGCTGCTGACGCCCTACTCCGTCGAGAACGGCCACACCCCGATCGAGTGCCGCAGCCCGCTCGGCGCCGCCCTCTCCGGCGACAACTGGCAGGCCGAACGGTGTGCGGAGAAGCGCCGCCCCGCGACGACGCTGGGCATGCTCGGCCTGGCCACGCTCACCTCCGTCGCCGCGCTCGGCTTCCACCTCAACGGCTCGGTGATGCTGCGGGCGCTCGGCCCGGACGCGCCGACAGAAGAACCCGGCGCGCCGACAGCAGACGGGACCCCGCCCACCGAGGGCGAGGTCCCGTCTGCGAAGACCGACCAGCCGTCTGCGTCAAGCCGGCCGTCCGGGTGAAGCCAGCTGGCTGGGTGAAGCCAGCTGTCCGGGTGAACTAGCTGTCCGGGTGAAGCCAGTCGCCTACTTGAAGAAGGCGATCCCGTCGTCCGGCAGGTCCGCGATGTCCTTCGCCCAGGACTTCGGGTCGATGACCTTCTTCAGGTGCGCCGACATGTAGGGCCGCATCGGCACCTCCGGGGTGGACTTCTCGCCCACCCACATCAGGTCGCTGTTCACGTACCCGTACAGCCGCTTGCCGCCGCTGTACTCGTCGGCCGACGCCAGCCGCGCCACCGCGTCGGTCACCAGGTCGATCTGCGGCTTGCCCTCGGCCAGCTCGCCGTACCAGACCTCGACGACGCCCTGGTCGCGGACCATCACGACCTCCAGCTTGCGCCCCTCGGTCACGTGCCAGTAGCCGGTCTCGGTCTCCAGCGGGCGGACCTTCTCACCCTCGCCGTCCAGCACCCAGCTGCGGGAGACGTACTCCAGGAAGCGGCGACCGTCGTGGCTGAAGGTGACCTCCTGCCCGAAGTTGCACTTCTCGTCACCGGGGAAGTCGGCGACACCCGCACCCGCCCAGTCGCCCAGCAGGAAGGCCAGGGGTACCAGGTCGGGGTGCAGGTCGGACGGGATCTCGATCATGGCGAATCAGGCGCTCTGTGTCTGTGTGGTGGCGGGTGGGGCGGAACGGACCCGACGCGGCCGCGACGGGCGGGCTCAGCGGCTCAGCGCTGGCCCTGGTACAGCTTCTTGATCGTGAGACCGGCGAAGGCGGCGGTCCCGACCATGACCAGGATCATCAGGGTGATGAAAAAAGCCTCAAGCACGACGGCGCTCCTCGGGCGTTTCGTGTGTGTCACGACGGTAGGGGACGACGGGACCGAGTCTAGTCCGCGTGGTCAGGGGCGGCGCTGTGAGGTCCACCGCCCCTGACCCGTACGGGTACCGGCGCCCTGCCGGGCGCCGCCCGACCGCTACCCCAGGAGCTGCGCCTGCAGGATCACCGTCTGGTGGAACGGCACCGCCGCCGCCTCCCCCTTCCGCGAGTGGTACGCGCGACTCGGTGCCGTCCGGCATGGTCCCGCCCCGGGGTCGCATCGCAAAACCGATTGCACCTTCGCGGGCACTACGGTGGGGGCATGGCAGACAGTGCGGAGAAACTGGTGATCAAGGTCACCGCCGGGGCGGACGCGCCCGAGCGGTGTTCGCAGGCGTTCACGGTCGCGGCCGTCGCGGTGGCCAGCGGCGTGGAGGTGTCGCTCTGGCTGACCGGCGAGTCGGCGTGGTTCGCGCTGCCGGGCCGGGCGGCGGAGTTCGAACTGCCGCACGCCGCGCCGCTGCCCGACCTGATCGCCGGGATCCAGGCCGGTGGCCGGATCACGCTGTGCACGCAGTGCGCGGCGCGGCGGGACATCGAGCAGAAGGACGTGCTGGAGGGTGTGCGCATCGCCGGCGCCCAGGTGTTCGTCAGTGAGGTCATGGCGCCGGGCACGCGCGCGCTGGTGTACTGACCACAGTTCAAGAACGTGCGTGAGGGCCGCATCCCGTGGCGTCCAACCCTCGGGGATGCGGCCCTCACGCCGATCCGTCCGCCGCCTCGCGGCGACGCGACTCGCCGCCGTCACACGGCGGCGCCGTCACACGGCGATGGCGACCTCCGTCAGCCCACCGGTCTGGGCGACGACCTTGCGCTCGGCGGTGCCGCCCGGCACCAGCGCGCGCACGGTCCAGGTGCCCTCGGCCGCGTAGAACCGGAACTGGCCGGTCGCGGAGGTGGGGACCTCGGCGGTGAACTCGCCGGTGGAGTCCAGCAGTCGGACGTAGCCGGTGATCGGCTCGCCGTCCTTGGTCACCTGGCCCTGGATGGTGGTCTCACCGGGCTTGATGGTGGAGGCGTCGGGGCCGCCAGCCTGTGCTCCGCACATGGGGGTGTTTCCTTTCAACCGTCAGGAGAAGTTCGAGAACCCGCCGGAGGGCGCGGTCAGTTGGAGCCCAGCTCGATCGGCACGCCGACCAGCGAGCCGTACTCGGTCCAGGAACCGTCGTAGTTCTTCACGTTCTCCTGGCCCAGCAGCTCGTGCAGCACGAACCAGGTGTGCGCGGAACGCTCGCCGATGCGGCAGTAGGCGATGGTGTCCTTGCCCAGGTCGACGCCCTCGGCCTCGTACAGCTCCTTGAGCTCGTCGTCGCTCTTGAAGGTGCCGTCGTCGTTGGCCGACTTGGACCAGGGGATGTTGCGCGCGGTCGGCACGTGGCCGGGGCGCTGCGACTGCTCCTGCGGGAGGTGCGCCGGGGCGAGCAGCTTGCCGCTGAACTCGTCGGGGGAACGCACGTCGACCAGGTTCAGCTGGCCGATGGCCGCCACGACGTCGTCGCGGAAGGCGCGGATGGAGGTGTCCTGCGGCTTGGCCTTGTACTCGGTCGCCGGGCGCTCGGGCACCTCGGCCACCAGGTCGCGGGAGTCCAGCTCCCACTTCTTGCGGCCGCCGTCGAGGAGCTTGACGTCCTGGTGGCCGTAGAGCTTGAAGTACCAGTAGGCGTACGAGGCGAACCAGTTGTTGTTGCCGCCGTACAGCACGACGGTGTCGTCGTTGCCGATGCCCTTGGCGGAGAGCAGCTTCTCGAAGCCCTCCTGGTCGACGAAGTCGCGGCGGACCGGGTCCTGCAGGTCCTGCTGCCAGTCGATGCGGATGGCGTTGCGGATGTGGTTCTTCTCGTACGCCGAGGTGTCCTCGTCCACCTCGACGATGACAACCTTGGGGTCGTCGATGCGGGCCTCGACCCAGTCGGCGTCCACCAGGACGTCACTGCGGCTCATGGAATTCTCCTCCGGAGCGGGATGGCGGTGGGTGGTTGTGCGTGGCTCCGTGCCGTCGCGCGGGCGGGCGGCGACACGGCACGCACAGCGCTGTGCGGCGCGGAAATCGTTGGTCGGTGTCGGGGCGGGCACACCGCGTGCTCGGGTACGCGGAGCGTCCGGCGGCCGTGCTCCCCGCCGACGGCCGTGGCCGTCAGCCGGCGGGGCGACAGAGCATGGCGGCGATACGGCACAGATCAACTGCCCGTCGCTTGGTGAGGTCCGCCTGTCGCTTCATGCCGTCGATCGTAGGGACGGGCGCGGCATGTGTCACCGACGTTCCGCATGTCGAGACGAAACGGTCTGCGATGTGGGATGTGATCGTCTTCCCGGGCGGCCCCCGACCGCCGGGGAAGGCCGTCCGGCACGCGCCGGCGAGGCCCCGATCTCGGATCGTGGACGCCGCTGATACGCCCTGTCAGGCGGCCCGTGCGGGTCTGTGACCTGGTTCGTCCCGCTACGGAATCCTCTCAGGGCATCGGGGCCGACAGCACGGTCCCGTCCTCGAAGGTGACGTAGAACGCCCCGCCGGACACGATCGCCGTGCCCGGCTGCGCCGGCCGGCCCACGGAGGCGCCGCCTCCGACCGGGGTGCCGCCGCCTGCGAGCGGCCAGCCGACAAAGGTGCCGGCGGACGCCTCCAGCGTGCCGTCGGCGAGCGTGAAGACACGCAGCCCGCGCGCGCCGAGAGTCACCACCCGGTCCCCGACCACCGCCACGGGGTCGTCGACGTCGGAGACGAAGGACCAGCCGCCGCGCGTGCCCCGGATGTCGTGAGCCTGCACGCGCGCGCCCCGCGGCCCGCCGCTGCGGTTCTCGACGAGGATCAGCCCGTCCCGGCTGGCCGCGACGACGGTGCCCGGCGTGTCGTCGTCCAGCTTCTTGAGCGTCCTCGCGTCCCGCACACCGTCGCAGGAGACATAGGGGGCGCCGCGACTCGGGAGCTCGCAGTGCCCGGGGTGCCGGGCAAGGGTCCTGCCGGTCCTGGGGGAGAGGGTCTGGGTCTCCGTGAGGCCGGTGAGCCACAGGCGGTCGCCCACGATGTCCAGTGACGGGGTGAAGGCGTGGGGGATCACGCGTTCCCACAGTTGTTCGCGGTCGTCGAGTGAGAACGCCCGGAACAGCATGTTGCCCGCCGCTCCGATTCCCGCGTCCCCCGAGTAGGAGGCGAAGACCCGCCCCTTGTGCACCCGAACCGCCATGGGGTCGTACCCGGAGCGGCCCGGTAGCCTGGCGACCTGCTTCCCGTTGGTGAGGTCCAGCACGTCGAATCCGGCCTGGTCGCTCGACGCGACGTAGGCGTGCCGGCCGTGCACGTCGAAGCCGCGTAGGCCGACGCCGCGCTCGCTGTCGCCAGGCGCGCCCTTGGCGGGGTAGCGCCACAGGTGGGTGCCGTCGGCCGGGTTCCTGGCCTCCATCCAGCTCGCCCTCCTGCGCTCGTCGTACAGGCCGCACAGAAGGACGCCGCCGGCGAGCGCACACTCCACCGCCTCGCCGCCCGGCTCGAAGGAGGCGGTCCACGGCCGCCAGCCGTCCGGCTGGAGGGTGCGGTCCAACGCCCTGGGCCCGAAGTCGCCCATCTCACTGGACACCGGTGGCGCGGCGGGCTGGACGGCGCCCGGTCGGGGGCTCGCCGCAGGCCCTGAACTCCCGCCCTGCGGCCCGCCGTTGCCGTTGTCCCGGTTCTGAACAGTCAGCAGTACGGCCGTCAGCGTGCCCACCAGCGCTCCCACGCCGGCCGCGACCGCCCACCGTCTCCATGGCCTGCGGGGGCGGGCCCGCGGGGTCGCCTTGTCGGGAGTCGGGGGCGGAGGCATCGGGGACGGGGGAGTCGCCGGCGGCGATGGCGGCGCGTCCGGTGTGGGGGCCGCCAGCAGGGCCCTGCCGGCGGCCGTCTCGTAGGTGTGGATCAGCTGCCGGACGCCGTCCGGCCACGGGAAGGGGCCCGTACGGCGGGCCGAGGGCCCGCCTGGACGGGCGGAGGCCGCCGCGGGGTCGAGGGCGTCGACCAGTTCGCCCGTTGTCGGCCGCTCGTCGGGGTCCTGCCGCAGGCAGCGGGACACGATCTCGCGCAACTCGTCCGGGAGACCGGAGAGATCGGCGTCTCCCGTGCTGATCCGGTACACGATCGCGGCGAGTTCGCTGTCCTCGAACGGCCCGTGTCCGGCCGCCGCGTAGCAGAGGACGGCACCCAGGCAGAACACGTCCGAGGCCGCCGTCACCGACCGGTTGCCGGCGATGTGCTCGGGGGACATGAAGCCCGGCGAGCCGACCATCACGCCGGTCGCGGTGAGGGCCGTCGCGTCGTACGCCTGGGCGATACCGAAGTCGATCACCCGCGGACCGGAGCCGCCGAGAACGACGTTGGCCGGTTTCAGGTCGCGGTGCACCAGCCGCGAGCCGTGCACGGCGGCCAGCCCTCGGGCCAGGTCCGCGCCCAACTCCTTTACCGTGTGGGCTGGTAGAGGACCAAGGCGGGCCACCGTCTCGTCGAGGGCGGGACCGGCGACGTACTGCGTTGCCAGCCACGGGCGTTCGGCGGTGGAGTCGGCGTCGACCAGCGCGGAGACGTGGGGGCTGCGCACCGCGCGTGCCGCCTCCGCCTCCCGCCGGAACCGGATCCTGAAGTCTCCCTCCGCCTCAAGGTCCCGGCGGACCGTCTTCAGCGCGACGAGGTCGTGCGGGCCGCCGCCGTGCGGTACCGCGAGATGCACCGTGCCCATGCCGCCGGAGCCCAGGCCGGCGAGCAGCCGGAACGGGCCCACGTCTCGCGGGGCGTCCGCGTCGAGTGGTCGCAACACTGTGGGCTCCAGAGATCGTCGCGGGGCGGGGTCAGCCGGGGAGTTCCATCGAGCGCAGGGTGCCGTCGTGGAAGACCAGGAAGAGCGCGCCGCCGAGCGAGAGCAACTCCGGTGCCCATACCTGGCTTTCGGCGTCGTCGAACCCCCCGCTCCCGGGCCCGCTGGTGCCCCGGTTACCGGGGGCGTCCTTGATCTCGTGCCGCGCTCGTCCGCCGTCGCGCAGCGGCAGTGTGTACAGATAGCGGTTGTCCAGGAACAGCGCCGTGGAACCGACGATCACCGGGTCCGAGGCGACGTGGTTGTCCTCGGGCTCGCGGGACGGCACACCGACGACGCGCGGAGTGCGCGGAGACCCCGGGCCGAGGTCGGTGAGTTCGACGCCCCGCCGAGTGCGTTCCAGGCGGTACTCCCTCCCGCCTGCCGGGACCACGTTCGCCGCCTCCACCTTCGGGTCGTCCGGATCGCCGGGCGAGACCGGCTCCAGCGTGACCGCGTCGAGCTTCACCGTGTCCCCGCCCTCCACGTCGCAGAGGATGTGGCCGCCGTACGCGCGGACCGCCGTGCAGCTGCCGCCGTCCGGCACGGCCAGCGGCGCCGGCTTGCCGCTCCTGGCGTCGAAGGCGGTCAGGCCGCCGCTGGCTGTGGCGATCACCCTGCCCTCCGCGAAGGTCTCCGCGCCGTGCATCCCGAACGCGGCCATCGGCAGGTGCTGCGCGCTCAGCTCCTGCTGCCAGAGACGCTTGCCGGTGGCGGCGTCGAAGGCGTGCAGGGCGGCACCTCCGCCGGCCTGGAGGCTGAAGAACGCGACTCCGTCGCCCAGAACGGCGTCGCGCACGTTTTCCGCCTCCGGGCCCTCGCCCGACGGACGCTCCCAGCGGACCGTTCCGTCGGCGGCGGACCGGCCGCGCACCATGCCGCCCTCCGTGGAGACGACCGTGCCCTCGTGGACCAGCGGATTGCTGCCCCGGCCGGGTATGACAAGCCCGCGTGCGCCGGTCATCACCGGCCGCTCGCCGGGCGCCGGCGAGGCGGCCTTCCACAGCGGCTTGCCGTCCGTGGCGCGCACCGCCTCCAGCCCGCCGTCGAAGGTGCGGCAGACCAGCAGTACGCGGTTCATCGCGCAGCCCCTGGGGCGTCCGTCGAGCCTGGTAGACCACGGCCGCCAGCCGTCGGGGCGGCCGCTGCTGTCCACGGGGAAGTAGCGGCTGCGCTCCACGCCGTGCCGGTCCACGCCCGGCCCCGCGTCGGCCTTCGCCGCGGAAGAGGGTGGCGGGGACGGCGAGCCGGAGGCTTCCGGTGTGCGGCCGCCGGCGCCGTCCTGCAACGCCTTCGCTCCCAGTCCGCCTACCGCGCCGACCACAAGCGCCGCGGCGATCACCAGTGCGGCGGTGCGACGGCCGGAGCGGGCACGCGGCTCGGCTGGCCGCCCGTCGGACTCGGCGGCCTCGCGCGGCGGCGTGGTGACCGTCTGCGCGCTGTGAACGGGGGAGGCGCCCGGCATCGTCGGCACGGGAGAGGTGAGCGGTCCGGCGGACGCCACGACCCGGTCGCGTTCCGCCTCGTTCTCGACGACCAGCTCACGCACCGCCGGCGGCCAGGGGCTGCCGTCGACCTCGTCCGAGACCGCCGCCCGGAAGCGGGCTTCCAGTACGGCGGTGTCGGGGCGGGCCGAGGGGTCCGGGCTCAGACAGTCCTCGATCAGCTCGCGCAGCCCTGCCGGGACGTCCGTGAGGTCCGCGTCCGCCAGCGAGATCCGGTACAGCACGGCGGCGACCGGGCCGTCGCCGAACGGGGACCGCCCGGTCGCCGCGTAGCCCAGTACCGACGCGAGGCAGAACACGTCCGACGCGGCCACCACGAACCGGCCGCCCCGCACGTGTTCCGGCGACATGAAGCCGGGGGAGCCGACCATGACGCCGGTCGCCGTCATCGTGCTGGCGCCGAAGGTCCGGGCGATGCCGAAGTCGATGACCCTGGGCCCGTCCGCGCCGAGCAGGACGTTCGCCGGCTTCAGATCCCGGTGCAGGACCCGGGCGTGGTGGATGCCGCGCAGCGCCCGCACCAGAGCGAGCCCCAGGCGCCGGACGCTGTCGGCGGGCAGCGGCCCCGCCGTCCGCACCGCGCGGCCCAGCGTCGGGCCGGCGACGTGCTCGGCGGCCAGCCAGGGTTCCGCGGCGTCCACGTCCGCGTCCAGCAGGCGGGCCGTGAAGCGGCTGTCCACCGCGCGGGCCGTCGCCACCTCCCGGCGGAAACGGTCGCGCAGCTCCCGGTCGCCGACCAGTTCCTCCCGCACGGTCTTGACAGCGACAAGCTGCGGGCCGCCGCCGGACGGGCGCGGCCGGGTGTCGGCGCCCAGGTAGACCTCGCCCATGCCGCCCGCGCCGAGCCGGGCCAGGATCCGGTACGGGCCGATCTGCCGCGGAGAGCGGTCGAGGAGTTCACCGAACAAGCCGCGGCGCTCCTCTGTCGTACCACCGGTGAACCCTCATGTCCCACACCCCCGTTGAGACCCGCTGGCTGTCACGAGCATGCCCATGATCCACCGCTGCGACCGGTCGCGGCAACCGCTTCCGGTCCTCGCGCGGAGGCCGGCGGCCCGCCGGTCCGGCGCCGCTGGCGGAATCCGGACGTCCGTGTCGACCCGCCGTCGCCCTGCTTCACGCCGGGCCCGGGCCCGGGGGAAAATCGGTCCTGACCAAGGGGGACCTACACCACATGTTCAGTGTCATCGTCGTGCCCGACACCACGTCGGGCCCTTCCGCGCAGCTCAGACTCGAACCCGGCCAGACGCTCACCTTCGGCCGTGCCGTGCCGCCGGGCACCCGCTCGTCGCCCACCCTCACCATCCCGCACCCCGGGGTCTCCCGGATCGCCGGGACGATCACCGCCACCGGGCCGTTCTGGACGCTCACCAACGCGAGCCGTGCCCAGACCTACGTCGTGGAGAACCCGGAGGGCGCCGGGGAACACGTCAAGATCGCGCCGGGGCGGGTGGACGCGCCCGTGCCGTTCGAGTTCGCCCGGCTGGTGCTCCCGGCCGAGAGCGAACTGCTCGGCTTCGACGTGTGGGCGCCGCGCCACGACTACCTGGAGCGGGACTCGGACGGCTACGACGGGGCCACCGTCCCCGCCTTCCCGCTCGACCGCTCCACCCGCTACTTCCTCGTGCTCGCCGCGCTCTGCGAGGCGAGGCTGCGCGGGGCATCGCACGCGCCGCTGCCCACCGTGGAGCAGATCGTGCGCCGCCTGCGCCCGGTATGGCCGTCGGTCAACCGCACCTCGGTGCAGTGGAACACCGACTACCTGGCCGTGAAACTACGTCTGAAACCGGGGCCGGACGCCGCCGAGGGCGGGCCGCGACTGAACGGCAAGAAGGAGACGGTCGTGTCGCTGGCCCTGCGCTTCGACCTCGTCCGCGAGGAGGACCTCGCACTTCTCGACGGGAGGACCGACTGATGGACCTGGAGATCCCGAACGGATACCGCGTCGGCCCCTGGGAGGTCCGGGAGCCGCTGGCCTCGGGGGCGTTCGGCAGCGTCTACGCCGCCCGCCTCGCCGCGCCCCCGGGGAAGCCGGCCGGGGACGTGCCCGACGGCCTGCCCCAGGACGCGGCGCTGAAGTTCCTCCCCACCGGGACCCGCACCCCGCGCCAACTCCGCCACCTGCGTGAACTCGCGGACCGCGAGGTCGAGTTGCTGAAGAAGCTGCGGCACCCACGGCTGGTGCGCATGCACCAGGTCCTGACCGTCGACGACCCCGGGTCGCCCGAACTCGACGGCGCCACCGTCCTCGTCCTGGAACGCGCCGAAGGCTCCCTCGACACGCTGCTCGACCGCCGCCCCGCCCCCGTGCCCGCGCGGCTCCTCGCCGAGGTCTGCGAGGGTCTGGCCCAACTGCACCGGGCGGGCTGGGTGCACGGCGACCTCAAACCGGCCAACGTCCTGCTCGTCCCGGACGGCGACTCCGGCACCGGATCGGTCCGGCTCGCCGACTTCAACCTCGCCGTCGAACTGGAAGGCACCCACGGCTACTCGCCGGCGTTCGCCACCCCCGACTACACCCCGCCCGAACTGGCCTGGGCGGAGTTCGGCGAACGCGGCCACCAGATCAGACCGACGGCCGACATCTGGGCGTTCGGCGTCCTCGCCCACCTCGCGCTCACCGGCACCATGCCGTTCCCCGGCGGCACACCGTCCGCCCGCCGGGACGCCGCCGTACGGTACGCGCGCGGCGTCGAGGAACTGCGCCTGTCGCCCGAACTCCCCGCCGAGTGGCGGCCGATCGTCACCGACTGCCTCGCCCGCACCCACGCCGAACGCGCCCGCCACGACACCGTCTCGCTGCTCCGCCGGGTCGAGGCGGCAGCCGGCACCGAGCCGTCGCCGCGGCTGCCGAGGCTGCGCCCGCGCCGCCGCGTCCCGCGCCCGCTGTTCGCGGCAGGCGCGGCGGCCCTCGCGGTCACCGTCACCGTCGGACTCCTCACCGCGCTGCGCGAGGACCCCTCCGACCATGTCGGCTACGACCGCTGCGCCAGGGGCAACGTGTGCTTCTTCCCCGAGCCGGACGGCCAGGGCGACATGTGCGCCTGGTACGGCAACGACGCCGACTGGAACGAGGGTGACCTCACGTGCTACTGGACAAAGACGCGGCCCGTGCGGTCCGTCTTCAACAACGGCAAGGGCGTCGAGGACGGTGAGACCTTCGTCGACGTCAACTGGTTCGGGGAGATCGATTTCAGGAAACCCCTCGGCTGCGTGGAGAACGGCCGGCGGATGAACGTCGACGGGGACGTGCTGACGAACTCCCACCAGTGGGCGGTGAGTTGCTGAGACCGTGAGCTGTCGGGAGACGGGGCCCGCGGAGCCCGACCGGTCACACGCTACCGGGGCGCGCCCGCCGGGGGACCCTCACACCTCTGAGGTTCCGCACACCGCACGGGTGCCGAAGAGTGGCCTCCGGCTCCGGCACGCCGGACGGCGGGACACCTCCCGCCGCCCGGTCGTCGGAGCTGTGGGACCCCCCCCACGTCGGAACGGCGGCCACGCCTCGGGGGAGTGGCCGCCGTTCCCGTACACGCCGTGCCCGGCGCCCCGGCGCCCCGGCGGTTCGCGGGTGGGCGCGGTCGGCCGGGCGGCGTCAGCCGGTGACGGCGACGTCCTGGCCGGTGAAATGCAGGTCCACGCCCTCCTTGTCGGCGGTGACCGAGGTCAGCGCCACGCCGGCGGGCAGCCCGTCGATCTGCCGGGTGTAGTCGATCTTCCGACGGACCAGGTCCTCCAGCCCCGGCACGCCCGCGCCCGGGATGGCGTCGGCCCGCAGCCGCAGGGTGTCGCCGTTCTCCACGGTGATCGTGCTGGTCGTGGAGCGCTCGAACTGCTGGTTCAGCGGAAGGGCCAGCTTGCCGGTCACCCGCACCTTCGCCTCGCCCTCCGCCGTCTCGCCGGCGTAGCCGACGGTGATGCCCTCGTCGGCGGCGTCGGTCAAATCCCGGTAGGTCAGATGCGCGGTGCCGGTCGCCGACGAGGCCACGGCCGAGCTGAAGTCGCCGCTGACGTTGATGTCCCGGGCCTGGATCTCGAACTCGTTCACCCGCAGGGCCTGGCCCCCCGACTGGGTGGTCAGGCCGGTGAGCCGGGCGTCGACGGCGTCGAGCCGCTTCGCCGCCACCTGGGTGAGGAAGGGGAAGCCCTTGATGCTCACCTCGGCGCCGGACGCGTTCTGCGACGCCGCCAGCCGGTCCTCCATCCGGTCCTCGACCAGCTTGACCGCCAGCCGGTCCGCGCCGGTGAACAGCCCGGCCAGGACCAGCAGCACGATCAGCGTGATCCGGAGTGCTCGCATGCCTCTCGCTTCCCCCTCGTGAACAGGTCCTCGACGACGGAAGCCGTGGACGGGCGTCCGCCGGTCCGGTCCCCCGTGGACCGGTCCGTGATCCTAACGTGACCGCGCCGCCCGGCCCCGGGACCAGCGGACGTGCCCGGGCGGACGTGCCCGGGCGGACGTGCCCGCCCCGAGCGGCCGCCGGTCAGCCGACGGCGCGGCCCAGCACGTACACTGCCGGAGCGGCCAGCGCCAGCGGCAGCGCCACCCCCGCCGTCAGATGGACAAACCGCGACGGCCAGTCGTAGCTGGCGACCCGCAGCCCCACCAACGCGCAGCCGCCGGCCACCGCGCCGACCAGCACCGCCGGGGTGCCCAGGCCGGTCAGCCCGCCGCCCGCGACCCCCGCACCGGCACCGGCGAGCAGCGCCACCGGAAGCGACAGCGCCCCCGGCAGGGGCAGCGCCCGCGCCAGCACGGCCGCCGCGATCGCGAACGCGCCGACGACCACCACGTCCGTGCTCACCGGCTCGGCGGCCAGATAGCCGGCCGCGAGCACGGTCACCACGGTCGCGCCGACGGCGGCAGTCAACGCGTACAGACGCTCGTCCGGACCCGAGTGGTTGCGCAGTTGGAGGACGAGGACCAGCAGTATCCAGATGCCGAGACCGCCGACCACGGCCGTCGCGGCCTGGTCGCGCGGCGCGACGAGCAGCAGCACGTCCGCCGTCACACCGGCGAGGAACGCCAGCGCGATGCCCTGCCGGGCCGGCCACATGCCGTTCAGCCGGTACCAGCCGGCCGCGGTCACCGCCTGGAGCAGCAGCACCGCCACGGTCAGCGCGGGCCGGCCGAGCTGCGCGGTGCCGGCGACCAGCAGCGCCAGCGCGGCCGTCAGCGCCGCCGGCTGCAGCCCCGGCGGGATGATCGGATCACCCGTTCGGTGGTCCGGGTGGCCGGGGATCCCCCGATAGGGGGAAGAGGCGCCGCGACGCCTCCGGCCACGGGAGCCGCCGCCCGAACCGCTGCCCGAGCCGCCGCCCGTCTGGTGCTCGGCTGCCGGGGAGCTGTCCGGCCCCGCCGCCCTGCGTCGTCGCTCGCTCACCGGGCGCCCCCGGCGAACGGCGGAAGCACCTCGACCGTGCCGCCGTCGGTGAGCGTCACCGACTCCGGTGCGCGCGTGCCCACCGGGTCGCCGTTCACCAGGAACGAGCAGCGCCGCAGTACCCGCGCGAACTCGGGCCGTGCGGCGTGCCGCTCCCCGGCCTGCGCCAGGGCGTCGGCGAGGGTGGCGGCGTCATAGGCCTCCTCCGCCACCCCGGCGGCGGCCTTCGCCGCCGCCCAGTAGCGGATGGTCCCCTGTGCGGGCATCGATCTCTCTCCCAGCCGTGTGATGTGCCGCCCCCATCATGACGTGTCCGTATGACGGACAGTGCATCCGTGCGCCCCCCTCTTTCGACATCCGGGGAATCCCCAGTTCAGGCCGCGTTTCACGGGGTGTGGCAGGGGGGAGCGTGACCTACGTCCCGCTGTGCGCGGGCGCCATCCGCGCTAGGGTGCTGCACTAAGAAGGATCCGGGCGACGACGCCTCCGGGTCCTTTCGCGCTTTCAGGCCGGCGGCCGCGACGACGCGTCCCCGCGCCCGAGCCGACTCCACGTCCTCGACGGGACCGAGGAAGGAACTCACCGTCATGAGCTCGCTACTCCTCCTGACCAACGCGCTCCAGCCGTCGACCGAAGTACTGCCCGCTCTCGGGCTCCTCCTCCACAACGTGCGTGTCGCCCCCGCAGAGGGGCCCGCGCTCGTCAACACCCCCGGCGCCGACGTCGTCCTCGTCGACGGCCGCCGCGACCTGCCGCAGGTCCGCTCCCTGTGCCAGCTGCTGCGCTCCACCGGCCCGGGCTGCCCGCTGATCCTCATCGTCACCGAGGGCGGCCTGGCCGCCGTCACCGCCGAGTGGGGCGTCGACGACGTCATCCTCGACACCGCCGGGCCGGCCGAGGTCGAGGCCCGCCTGCGGCTGGCCACCGGCCGCCAGCAGGTCAGCGACGACAGCCCCATGGAGATCCGCAACGGCGACCTGTCCGTCGACGAGGCCACCTACAGCGCCAAGCTCAAGGGCCGGGTCCTGGACCTGACCTTCAAGGAGTTCGAGCTGCTGAAGTACCTCGCCCAGCACCCGGGCCGGGTCTTCACCCGCGCCCAGCTCCTCCAGGAGGTCTGGGGCTACGACTACTTCGGCGGCACCCGCACCGTCGACGTGCACGTACGGCGGCTGCGGGCCAAGCTCGGCCCCGAGTACGAGTCGCTGATCGGCACCGTCCGCAACGTCGGCTACCGCTTCGTCTCCCCGGAGAAGCCGGAGAAGACCGCCGAGCAGCGCAAGGCCGAGGCCGACGCCAAGGCCGTCACCAAGGCCGCCGAACAGGTCGCGCAGGAGGCCGTCTCCGGCCGCACGACCTCCAGGGACACTGCCGCACGCAACCGCTGACGCCCGTCCCCGCGCGGAACGACGATCACACCGCGCGGGGCAGCCATCCGGCGGTCACCACGCGTAGACTGCCCGACGTGGCGAAGGTGACGCGGGATGACGTGGCAAGACTGGCGGGTACCTCGACCGCGGTGGTCAGTTATGTCATCAACGACGGCCCGCGGCCGGTGGCGCCCGCCACCAGGGAACGCGTCCTGGCCGCGATCAAGGAACTCGGCTACCGGCCCGACCGCGTCGCCCAGGCGATGGCCTCCCGCCGCACCGACCTCATAGGCATGATCGTCCCCGACGCCCGGCAGCCCTTCTTCGGCGAGATGGCACACGCCGTCGAACAGGCCGCCGCCGAACGCGGCAAGATGGTCCTCGTCGGCAACAGCGACTACCTCGACGACCGCGAGGTCCACTACCTGCGCGCCTTCCTCGGCATGCGGGTCGCCGGCCTCATCCTCGTCAGCCAGGGCCCCAGCGAGCGCGCCGCCGCCGAGATCGACGCCTGGGACGCGCGCGTCGTGCTCCTGCACCGCCGCCCCGACGCCATCGACGACGTCGCCGTCGTCACCGACGACATCGGCGGCGCCCACCTCGCCACCCGCCACCTCCTCGAACACGGCCACGAGTACGTCGCCTGCCTCGGCGGCGTCGACGAGACCCCCGTCGTCGGCGACCCGGTCACCGACCACGTCGAAGGCTGGCGCCGCGCGATGCGCGAAGCCGGCCGCTCCACCGAGGGCCGCCTCTTCCAGGCCCCCTACAACCGCTACGACGCCTACCGCGTCGCCCTCGACCTGCTCGCCGGCCCCGACCGCCCCCCGGCCATCGTCTGCGCCACCGACGACCAGGCCATCGGCGTCCTCCGCGCCGCCCGCGAACTGCGCGTCGACGTGCCCGGCGAACTGGCCGTCGCCGGCTTCGACGACGTCAAGGAAGCCGCCCTCACCGACCCGCCCCTCACCACCGTCGCCTCCGACCGCCCCGCCATGGCACGCGCCGCCGTCGACCTCCTCCTCGACGACGGCCTCCGCGTCTCCGGCACCCGCCGCGACCGCCTCCGCCAGTTCCCCTCCGCCCTGGTGATCCGCCGCAGCTGCGGCTGCGCCTGACACCTACCGGCGGACCTGCCGCCAACCGCACCCCTTCCCGTTTCCCGGAGCGCTGCCCCGGACCCGGTGTCGCGATCCGGCCGCCGCTCGTCCCTGCTCTCAGGACGGGCTGCGCCGGCTCCGCCGCGGAATCCGCTCACGGGCCTGCCCCGCCGACGTCGGAACGCCGCCGCGTGAGCCCCGCCGGCCGCTGGGCGCGCGGCAACGGCACGAACGCTGTCCGGAATTCGCTGATCAGCACGGAGCGGGAGTCCCAACTACATTGCTAATCTGGGATGATGGACTTTCGCCATCTGGGACGCAGTGGTTTGACAGTCAGCCGGATCGCGTACGGAAACTGGTTGACCCGGAGTTCATCGGAAAGCGAAGAGACCGAACACGCCTGTGTGCGCGCCGCGCTTGACGCCGGAATCACCACCTTCGACACCGCCGACGTCTATGCGGGCGGCCGTGCGGAGGAGTCCCTCGGCCGGGCGCTGAAGGGCGAGCGTCGGGAGGGCCTGGAGATCCTCACCAAGGTCTTCGCGCCGGTAGGGCCCGGCCGCAACGACATGGGGCTCTCGCGCAAGCACGTACGGGAGTCGATCGATCATTCCCTGCGTCGCCTCGGCATGGACCACGTGGATGTCTACCAGGCCCACCGTTTCGACCTCTCGACCCCGCTCGAGGAGACCATGGAAGCGCTGGCCGACGTGGTGCACTCCGGCAAGGCGCACTACATCGGTGTCTCCGAGTGGACCGCGGACCAGATCAGGAGCGGACACGCACTCGCCCGGGAGCTCAAGGTACCCCTGGTGTCCAACCAGCCGCAGTACTCGGCCCTGTGGCGGGTGCCCGAGGCCGAGGTGATCCCGGCCTGCGAGGAGCTCGGCGTCGGGCAGATCGTCTGGTCGCCGCTGGCCCAGGGTGTACTGACCGGCAAATACCTGCCGGGCGGCGCGTGGCCTGAGGGCTCCCGGGCGACGGACTCGAACGACGGCTCGGCGGAACTCGCCTCCTGGCTGAATGACGACGTCCTCAGCCGTGTGCAGCGGCTCCGGCCGATCGCCGCCGACGGCGGCCTGACGGTCGCCCAACTCTCCCTCGCCTGGGTACTCCAGAACCCGAACGTCAGCGCCGCGGTGCTCGGTGCGTCCCGGCCCGAGCAGATCACCGACAACGTCAAGGCGGCCGGCGTCGAGCTGGACGACGAGGTCATGGCACGGATCGACGCCGTCCTGGGCCCGGTGGCCCATCGCGACCCCGCGGCCACGGTCGCGATGAGCCCTCGGTCCGCCGGCTGGCGGCTCGCCTGACGGTCCGGACCGGGTCTTCCCCGCGGACGGTGCGGCGCGTCCGGGGGGAGGAGCCCCGTCAAGTCCCCCACAGGGACCGGAACGTCGGGTCCGCGGATGAGGCGGTACCGCGGACGTGCCGGGAATTCACCAGGTGGCCGGCAGCGACAGCAGGCTCCGCACCTGCATGCCGTCTTTCCATTCCAGTGAACCCGGAGGAACGGCGCACCGCATGCCGGGTAGCCGCGCGAACAGTGTTTCCAGCGCCACCCGCATTTCAAGCCGGGCCAGCGGCGCGCCCAGGCAGCGGTGGATTCCGTAGCCGAATCCCAGATGGGGATTGTGCTCCCGGGTGAGGTCGAAGCGGTCCGCGTTCTCGAAGACCGATTCATCGCGGTTGGCCGAAGGAATGGCGGGAAGTACGGACTCGCCCGCACGGACCAGCGTTCCGCTCAGTTCGACGTCCTCGGTGGCGTAGCGCGCGAAGGTGACATGGGAGATGAGCGGAACGTAGCGCAGCAGCTCCTCGACCGCCGTCGGCATCAACTCGGGCCGGTGCTTGAGCAGATCCAGTTGCCCGGGGTGGGTGAACAGGACAAAGAGGGAGTCGACGAGCTGCGACGAGACCGTCTCGTGCCCCGCGATGAGCAGCACGGTCGCCAGCTCCACCAGTTCCTTCTCGGAGAGTCTGTCCTCCTTGTCACTGGCCTCGACCATGGCGCTGATCAGGTCGTCCCGCGGCCGCGCACGACGGCTGCCCATCAGCTGCGCGATGTATCCGTGCAGCCGCTCGGTGTCCGCCTCGACCTCCTCCTCCGTCATCACGGTCGTGGCGGAGAACGCGTCCAACCAGCCGCGGAACCGCTCACGGTCCTCGAACGGGACGCCGAGCAGATCGCACACCACCGTGCCGGCGAAGGGAACCGCGAACCCCTCCATGAGATCGGCGGGCGGGCCCTGGGCCAGGAGGCCGTCGATCAGCCGGTGTGCCTCCCCTTCGAGTCGGGGACGCAGCAGTTCGACGCGGCGCGTGGTGAAGACCTTGGTCAGGAGCCGACGCAGCCGCGTGTGGTCGGGCGGGTCCATGCCCAGGATGCTGGTGTGGATGGGCAGCGGAGTGAGGCGGGACTCGTCGTGCTCCGCCGCCAGCGCGCGGCTGAAGCGGCGGTCCCCGAGGATCGTCTTCATGTCCGCGTACGTCGTGACCAGCCAGGCGTCGTCGCCGAAGGGGCAGCCGACCCGGAGGACGGGTTCCTCCCGGCGCAGCTTCGCGTACAGCGGATCGACGTCCAGCGCGACCGCTTCGCCGAAAGGGTAGCCGCGGGGTGAGGGTGACCGCTGCTCGCTCATGCGGACCGCACCTCCGAGACCCGGTCGTAGTGCTCGACGAGGCTCTTGGGTCGCATGTCGGTCCAGTTCTCCTCGACGTAGGTGAGGCACTCCTGGTGGGAAGCGGGGCCGTGGACCGCGGTCCAGCCCGCGGGCACGGTGGTGAAGGACGGCCACAGGGAGTGCTGCCCCTCGTCGTTGACGAGGACCGAGAAGGTGCCTTCGGTGTTGTCCCAGGGGTTGCTCATGACGCGTGCCTTTCCATGGGTGGTGGACGTGGCGGTGGTGTTCAGCGAGCGGGCGGCGGGAAGAAGCCGGCAGCGACGAAGTAGTCGGCGTAGCCATGGATGAGCTTGCTGTCCAGGGTCGGGAACACGGGTCCCGAGTCCGCGAGGCCGGTCAGTGTGTTGGTCCGGTCGAGTCGGATCCGGCCCAGGCGGGAGAGCACGGGCAGGGTGTCGGTGAGCAGCACGGCCGCGTCGAGGAGTCCCGCGCCCGCCGTTCGGTCCGCCTCGGCGTCCGCCTGTCCGCGCAGGGCCCGGGTCCAGTCGTCGACGCCCATGGTGTCCAGGCGGTAGCCATACGCCCGCAGGTGATCGAGGACCGTGTCGAAGGGAAGGGGTTCGGGGCACGTGAGATGGTGCGCCAGACCGAGGCTGCCGCGGCGGCGGGAGAGGTGGACAAGAGCGGCGACGGCGTGATCCACCGGCACCAGGTCCACCACGGGGGGCGGGACGGCAGGGCCGGGGTTCGGCGCGGCCCCGATGACAAGCATGGCCCGTACGAGCTGCCAGAGCACGTCCCTGGTGGAACCGGCCCCGCTGACGGAGTGTCCACTCACCCTGCCGAACCGGTATACGCTCACCGGGAGTCCGCGCTCGGCCGCCTCCCACACGAGCTGCTCCGCCGCCCACTTGCTGACCGTGTAGCCGGTCGGCACGAGGGACTCCGGGCGTAGCCTGCGGGACTCGGGCACGGGGTCGGGGCTCGCCGGGTCCTCGTCGGCGCTCACCGAGACCGCGGCCGTCGAGACATGGTGGACGGGCACCGGAGCCGAGCGGGCCGCAAGGCGGAGCACCTCCTGGGTACCGGACACGTTGGACGTCCTCAACCGGGCGTACGGCTCGACCGCGTTGACCCGTGCGCCACTGTGGTAGACGACGTCGACCAGGTCCGCCAGGGCGTCGAACCGCTTCGGGGAGAGGCCGAGCAGGGGCCTGTCGAGGTTGCCGGGTACGGGCACGATCCGGCCGCGGGTGAACTCGTTCCACAGGCCGTACTCCGCCAGGCTCCGCCGGATGCGCGCCGCTGCCTGCTCGGCGTCGTCCGCGCGGACCAGGCAGTGGACGTCGGCACTCGTGTGGTCGAGGAGTTCGCGCAGGAGGAAGGCGCCGAGGAAGCCCGTGGCGCCTGTCAGCAGAATGTTCTTGTGGTCCGCCGCGTCGTCGGACGGCCCGTTCCTCCGGGGCCCGACGGTGATCCGCGGGTCGAGCACGGCGTCAGCCGCGAGGTCGGCCGGTGGCGGACCGGACGCGGCCGTCTCCGCCGGCTCCTCGCCCGCCGACGTGTCCACCCCGTCGACGGCCTCGAGGAGCGCGGCCACGGACTGCCTTTCGAAGAGGGTGCGGACGGGCAGCTCCACCCCGAGGCGGCGGCGGATTCCGCTGATCACCCGGGGCACGAGCAGGGAGTGTCCGCCCAGGGCGAAGAAGCCGTCGTCGATGGTGACCCGCGGGACGTCCAGCACCTCGGCGTACAGCTCGCACAGGATGCGCTCGCGCGGATTGCGCGGCGCCCGGCCCGCCGACAGCGTCGCGGGGTCCGGCTCCGGGAGCGCGCCCCGGTCGACCTTGCCCGTGGCCGCGACCGGCAGGGCGTCGAGGACCGTCACAGAGGCTGGGACCATGAAGTCGGGCAGCAGACCCACCAGATGGGTGCGCAGCTCGCGGCCGTTCAGGTCCGCCCGGTGACCGGCGGGGACGACGTATCCGGCGAGTGAGGTGGCGCCGCGGCTGTCCTCGCGCGGGACGACCACGGCCTGAGCGACGTCCGGGTGGGCGCACAGGGCGGCCTCGACCTCGCCCGGCTCGATCCGGAACCCCCTGATCTTGACCTGCCGGTCGGCGCGGCCCAGGTACTCCAGCTCCCCGTCGCCGTTCCAGCGCACGATGTCGCCCGTGCGGTACATCCGGGAACCGGGGGCGCCGAAGGGGTCGGCCACAAAACGCTCGGCCGTGAGTCCCGGTCGGCGCAGGTAGCCGCGGGCGAGTCCGGCCCCGGAAACGTGCAGTTCGCCGGGGACACCGGGAGGCACGAGACACAGGTCGCGGTCGAGTACGTAGGTGCTCGCGCCCACGGTGGGCGTGCCGATCGGCGGCGTACCGCCACCGGAGAGCGGGGAACTGAGGGTGGCGCACACGGTGGTCTCGGTCGGGCCGTAGCCGTTGATGAAGCGGCGGCCGGCCGACCAGCGTCGGACCGTCTCCCCGGACGACGCCTCCCCCGAGACGATCAGGGAGGACAGGGAGGACAGCTGGGCGGGCTCCAGCACGGTCAACGCGGCCGGGGGCAGCGTCGCGTGCGTGACGGCGTTCCGCTCGACCAGGGCGGCGAGTTCCGGCCCGGGCGCGGTGAGTTCGGCCGGCGCCATCACCAGCGTGGCACCGGTGAGCAGCCCGCCGCACAGCTCCCACACGGCCCCGTCGAAGCTGTGTGACGCGAACTGGAGGATCCGGCTCGACGCCGTCACCCCGAACCGCCGCAGCTGCGCCTCGACAACACCGGAGAAACCGGAGTGGGTCACCACGACGCCCTTGGGGCGGCCGGTCGACCCGGACGTGTAGATGGCGTACGCGGGGCTCGAGTCCCTCAGCGGACGTACCCGCTCGCCGTCGACGACGTCCGTCTCCCGGCACCGGCCGACGGCGTGCCGGGTCTCGCTCCGGTCCAGGACGACGCGGCACATGCCGGGCGTGCCGGGCACGTCCGGCATGTGCCGCGAGGTGCCGGAGTCGGTGAGCAGCAGCGCCGGACGGACGTCCTCGAGCATGAACCGGAGCCGTGGCGCGGGGTGGTCGGGGTCCAGAGGCAGATAGGCGCCGCCCGCCTTCAGCACGGCGAGGGTGGCGACGACCGAGTCGACCGTCCGGGGCAGCGCGATGGCCACGTACTGCTCGGGGCCGACGCCGCGGCCGATGAGATACCGGGCGAGCCTGTTCGCCCGGGTGTTCAGCTGCCGGTAGGTCATGCCCGTCGCGGGGCCCGTGCCGTCGTCGAAGAGCAGCGCAGTCGCCTCCGGTGCGCGCCTGACCCGCGCCTCGAAGAGATCAGGCAGTGGCAGCCGTGGCAGGGAGCGCATGCTGTCGCGGCCCTGGGAGAGGAGACTTTCCCGTTCGTCGGCCAGGACGGCGTCGAGCGTGCCGATCCGCTGCCCGGGGTCGGCGGTCAGCACGTCGAGGAAGCGCAGGAACCGGCGTACGAGCCGCTTGACGCTGACTCGTTCGAAGAGATCGGTGCTGTACTCCACCACCCCGTCCATGCCCTGAGGGCGCCCATCGGCGTCACGGGACTCCCACAGGCTCAGCGAAAGGTCGAACCGGCAGGCACCGGTGCTCACCGCGCGCTCCTCGACGGTCAGGCCGGGCAGCTCCGGCGCACCTCGCGGTGCGTTCTGGAAGGCGAGCATCACCTGGAACAGGGGGTGGTGGGCCGTCCCGCGCGCCGGGGCGAGGGCGTCCACGAGGCGCTCGAACGGCAGGTCCTGATGGGCGTACGCGGCCAGGTCGGTCTCCCGCACCCGGGCGAGCAGGTCCAGGAAGGCGGGGTTGCCCGAGGTGTCGGCGCGCAGCACCAGGGTGTTGACGAAGAACCCCACAAGACCGTCCAGGGCATGGTCCGTGCGGCCCGCGACAGGGGTGCCGATCGCGATGTCGTGGCCCGCGCCCAGTTTGGTCAGCAAGGCGGCGAGCGCGGCGTGCAGCACCATGAAGGGGCTGGCCCCGCACCGCCCCGCCAGGTCCACGATCCGCTGGTGCAGATCGGTGTCCACGGTGAAGCGCAGGGTGTCGCCGCGGTGGGAGGCGGACCGCGGCCGGGGCCGGTCGAGGGGGAGTTCGACGCACTCGGGAAGGCCGGCCAGGGCACTCGTCCAGTAGGCGATCTGCCGGGCGGCCGGACTGCCCGGGTCGTTCTCGTCGCCGAGGAGCCGGCGCTGCCACAGGGTGTAGTCGGTGTACTGGACGGGCAGGGGCTCCGTGCTCCTCTGCACGTCACCGCGACGCCGTGCGGCGTAGGAGGTGGCGAGGTCCTGCCACAGCGGTGCGAGGGACCAGCCGTCGCAGGCGATGTGATGGATGGTCAGTGCCAGGACGTGGTGGTCCGGCGCCGTGGTGAACAGCTGCGCCCTGAGCGGGACCTCGCTGGCGAGGTCGAACGGGCGGCGCACCGCCGCGGCCACCGCCGCGTCGAGTTCAGCGGGTGCTACCGTGCCGATGTCCAGAGACGGCCGTGCGGACGCGCGCTCCAGGACGAGCTGCCGGGGCACGCCGGCCGTTTCGGGGAAGACCGTCCGCAGGCTCTCGTGGCGTTCCAGCAGGTCGCCGAGCGCGGCTTCGAGAGCTGCCCGGTCCAGCTCCCCCTTCAGTTCGAGGACGAGGGGGACGTTGTACGTCGCGCTTGGCCCCTGGTACCGGTCGAGGAACCACAGGCGGCGCTGTGCGAAGGACAGCGGTATCCGATCGGGGCGCTCCACGGGCAGGAGCGGGGGCCGGTCGCCCGCGGTCGCCCGCCGCACTGCCTCGGCCAGACCGGCGACAGTCGGTGCTTCGAAGAGGCTGCGCACCGGCAGTTCGAGGCCCAGCGCGGACCGCAGCCGGGAGCTGAGGCGGGTGGCCGACAGGGAGTGGCCGCCGAGGGCGAAGAAGCTGTCGTCGATGGTCACCCTGGAGACGCCGAGGATGTCGGCGAACAGCCCGCACAGCAGCTCTTCGAGAGG
Organism: Streptomyces durbertensis; assembly: GCF_014156695.1. GTDB lineage: Bacteria > Actinomycetota > Actinomycetes > Streptomycetales > Streptomycetaceae > Streptomyces > Streptomyces durbertensis. Next base: position 28,741 of record NZ_WMLF01000007.1, read on the forward strand.
GGTGCGCGGAGGCCGGCCGTCCTCGGCGGAGCGGATGTCGGGCTCCGGAAGCCGCCGTCGGTCCACCTTGCCGTGCGAGGTCAGGGGCATGGTGTCGAGGACCACCGTGGCGGCCGGGACCAGGTACTCGGGTAACCGCTCGCGCAGGAAGGCACGGACCGAGGAGAGCAGAGCGCCGGTGTCGCGCATGGTCGCGGGGGCGTTGACCAGCGAGACCAGCGCGGTACCTGCCGGTGCCGGGGTGGTGCGGCCGAGCGCGCCGGGCGGGCGGCGGGTCAGCACGACGTCCAGGGTTCGGTCGGCGGTGGTGGACCAGAGGGCGGAGGCACGGAGTCCTGATCGGGCGGCCACCTCGTGCAGCCTCTCGAGAACGGGAGTCTCGGCATCGTCCGCACCGCTCAGTGGGCGGACCAGGGCCGAGGCGTCGCTCGCACCGTCAAGCGCCCGCAGCGCCGCGGCGACGGGTGCGATCCGGTCGTCGGGCACGCCGGTGAGCCGGAGGTCGACGGGCTGTCCGGCGTTGAGGCGGTCGGCCAGCGATTCCAGGTCCGAGACGTCCCGGCCCCACCGCAGCTCCTGAACGGGAGGCACGGAGCGTTCGGGAGGACCGGGTATGCCCGGCTCGTCTTCGCCCCCGGTCTTCCGCAGGACGGCGTCGTACCGATAGCGGGTCAGCTCGTTGACGTACCGTCCCCGCTTCACGCGCACCTCGCTGCCGCCGATGCCGGGGACGGTGCCGGCCAGTTCGGTGAAGTAGGCCGGATCGACCAGGAGTTCCTTCTCCCTGACCATGCCTTGTTCGACGGCCGCGCGGAGCGCACCGGGGCTCGACGGCAGGTCCGGGCGGCGCAACTGGACATCGGTGTGGAAGGTGCGCAGGAGGCGCAGGTTGCGTACGTCCCCGACAAAGACGGACCCGCCGGGGACGAGCAGCGCGACGGCCTTGGCCAGGACGTCCGTGAGGTAGTGGGCGTCGGGGAAGTACTGGGTCACGGAGTTGATGACAACGGTGTCGAAGAAGTTGACGGGCAGACCGCTGATGTCGTCGGCCGCACGGGCGCGCAGCTCGACCCGGTCGGCGAGCGAGGGGTCCAGGCGCACCAGTCCGGCCAGTGCCTCGATGACACGGCCGGACAGGTCCGTCCCCCAGTAGGCGTCACACCGCGGAGCCAGCCGCGACATCAGAAGGCCGGTACCCACGCCGATCTCCAGGACTCGGCGTGGGGCGAGTTCGCGGACGCGCTCCACGGTCGTGTCGCGCCACTCCCGCATCTGCTCCGGAGGAACGGGCCGGCCGTCGTAACTGCTGTGCCAGCCGGAGAAGTCCTCGCCGAGGCGTACCTGGGCGACGTCGCTGTAGAGCGTGTCGTAGATTCCCTGCCACTCGCTCACCGAGTCCGCGTGCGGGGTCCCCTGTTCGGGCCCTGCCTTGTCGGTGGGGACGACGTAGCCGACGAGCCGCTTGTGCCCGGACCGGTCCTCCCTGGTCACGACGGCGGCCTGGGCGACGCCCGGGTGCTCCGCCAGGACGGCCTCCACCTCGCCGGGCTCGACACGGAAGCCGCGGATCTTCACCTGGTCGTCGCCACGTCCCACGAACTCCAACGGACCGTCCGGACCGACGCGGACCAGGTCGCCGGTGCGGAAGAGCCGTGCGCCGGGCTCTCCCAGCGGGTCGGCGACAAACCGCTCGGCGGTCAGACCCGGGCGGTTCCAGTAGCCACGGGCCAGGCCTGAGCCGCCGATGTACAGTTCCCCGACCTCACCCGGCGGCACGGGACGCAACCGCCGGTCGAGGACCTCGGTGCGCATGCCCGACATGGCGGCACCGATGGGCACCACGGCGCCCGGCCCGGCGGCGTCGGTGACCCGGTGGCAGGTGGCGAACGTCGTCGTCTCCGTAGGACCGTAGCCGTTGACGACCGCCGTCCCGGGACAGGACCGCAGGACCCGCCGGACGGCTGCGGGCGAGACCGCGTCCCCGCCTGTCCACACTTCGCGCACGCCGCGGAAGCAGTGCGGATCCTCCTCCGCGAGGACGGAGAACAGCCCGGCGGTCACCCACAGTCCGGTGACCCCGGCGGTCGTGACCAGCGAGGCGATGCCACGGGCGTTGAGTTCGCCCGGAGGCGCGACCACGACCGCCCCGCCGCACAGCAACGGTACCCACAGTTCGTAGGTGGAGGCGTCGAAGGCGTGCGGCGAGTGCAGCAGGACCCGCTCGTGGGCGCCGCCGCGCCACGCCGGGTCCCGGGCCAGGCCCACGACGTTCTCATGGGTCACCGCCACGCCCTTGGGCGTACCGGTGGAGCCGGAGGTGAACATCACGTAGGCGAGCTGCCGCGGTTCGGCGGGGACACCGGGGTCGGCTGGGACATCCCGGGACGCCGGGTCCTCGTGCTTCTCGCACGCGTCCGATGTCTCCAGGGGCACGCGCAGGAGCCGTGGTCCGGCGCCGAACTCCGCCTCCGGACGGGGCCCGTCCGTCAGGATCAGCCGGGGTCCGGTCTGCTCGACCATCCACCGCAGCCGCGACGCGGGTTGCTGCGTGTCCAACGGCACGTAGCAGGCACCGGACTTGACGATGGCGAGCAGCGAGACGACAAGCTCCGCCGAGCGATCCATCAGGACCGCAACGGTGGCGCCCGGGCCCACCCCCTCCGTGACAAGCCGCCGAGCCAGGCCGCTCGAACGGGCGTCGAGGTCCCGGTACGTCATGGTCCTGTCCGGCACGGCGCCGCAGACCAGTGCGGTCGCGTCGGGAGACCGCTCAGCCTGCCGCGCGAAGGCTTGCGGGAGCGTCGCGGGCGGCGCGGCGGCGCCGGGTGGGCCGGAACGTCCGGAGGGGGCGCCGGAGCGCGGATCACCGACCGAGAGGCGGGGCGGGCGGGAGTGGTGCTGTGCGGACAAGCGTCAACTCCTCTGCGCGGGCTTTCCGGAACGGCCGTACGCGGGCAGGGCAGACAGACAGAGCCACTCGTCCGGTGAACGCGTCATCGGACGAAACGTGGGGATCATGCCGCAGAACGTGGCGACGCGGACCGGCGACGTGGTCGATTCGGCCGTTCTTGTCGCTGCCTGGGCGGTCGCGCCGAGGTTCGGGGTCGATGCGCGGTGCGGTCGCGTTCCGACCCGGTCTTGCCGGGGCGCGAGCCTCGGCGGCCGACCGGATCGCGGAGTGCGATGGTGGGGCGCGAAAGCGGGCCGAAAACTGACCGAAACGCACCTTCGACGGATGTGCGCGGGAAAAACCGGGCGAGTTCCGGCATGTTTTGCGCCGTGCCGGGAAGATCGCACTTTCTCTTGCTCTCGGCGGTGCGGCGCGGAGGCGCGGGAGGTTGCCGTGCCGGTGACCCGCTGAAGGGGAGGCCCCGGCCAACCGGCGAGACCGACGCGGCGAGCGAGGCGCTCAGGCGGTCACGGCCGTCGTGGAAGCGGCGCGTCGGGACACGGCACCGCCCACGCACCGGCCGTCGCCTTTCAGGCAGGCGCGAGAGCGGGCGGTCGGCGAGGGAGGGCAGACGGGGATCTTCAGGTCATTCTCGGCCCGACCTCGTACAGGCCGGCACGACCCTGGGTAAGCGCAGGTGCGACCGTGTGTGCGGCACCTGCGAGGTGGTGCGGTCGTTTTGTGGCCCGCTCTGCTCGCCCCGTGCGAGGGGTGCTTGACGTGGAACGAGGACTGGCCGGAACAGGTGCTTCGCGGGTGCATGGCGGAACTGACCTTTCTGGATGCCTGCGACGAGCGGTCACCGGATGAGACGATCCGATCACTCGAACCCTCTGTTCGCACCTGTCTGCTCCTGCTCAGTTGTTCGTAGCTTTTCCTGTTCTGTGCCCAGCCGTGTAGGGAGAGCCCATGGAATCCGCTGCCCGTACACCGGACACGGGAGTCTCCGCCGAGATGGTGGGACGTCCCGTGCGCTTCGAGTCCCGGAGGTACAAACCGACCGACAGCTACGCCGACATCGCCTGCGACAAGGTCCGGCGCGGGAGCGAGGCGCTCGGCGCGAGCGAGAGCGAACTGCGGTCACGACTCGCCCTGGTCCGCGAGCTGCTCGGGGACTGGGGTGAACTCCCGGCCGGGAAGCCACCCGAGCGCGCGTGCTGGATCGCCATCGACGGTATGCCTTTCGAAGTGTCGTTCGCCTGGGCCGACGGCCAGAGTGAACTGCGCCTTGCGTTCGAGTCCCCGAGCCACCCGGGCACACCCCTGGCCCGTCAGGAAGACGGCAGGGCGTTCACCCGCGGCCTCGCCGGCCGCCCGGGAGTCTCGATCGAGCGCTATCTCGCCGTCGAAGACCTCTTCACCGACCGGGAACCGCGTGGCGGCTACTTCTCGCTCGCCCACGCGGTCGCCTGGCGGAGGGACGGACACCCGCTCTACAAGATCTATCTCAACCCCGCCGTCGTCGGCCGCGAGCATGCTGCTGCCCGCGCCGAGGAGGCCGTGACCCGGCTGGGCCTGGCGCGCCCCTGGCGCGTCCTCGCCGACCACCTGGGCGGCGTCCACGGCATCGCGCACGAGCCTGTCGCGCTGGCGCTGGACCTGTCCGACGGCCGAGAGGCCCGCTGCAAGGTCTACCTCGCGCACAGCGGCGTGACCGCCGACGACATCGACGCCCAGTCCGCTGTGGCCCGCGATCACCTGCCCGGTTCCTTCGCCCGTGCGCTCGAACGTGTCACCGGACGCCGCGAGTCCGGATGGGCGAAGCCCCCCGTCACCTGCTGGTCCTTCAGCTCTGCTCAGGACACCCCGACCGCCACGCTGTATGTTCCGCTCATCCCCGGTCACCGCGACGACGCGGCCGCGCACGACCTCGTCGCAGCCTTCATGCGTGAGGAGAACGTGGACCCGGCGCCTTACGCAGCCGCTCTCCACGCCCTGGCGGACGGTCCGCAGACGGAATCGGCGACCCAGAACTTCCTCTCCTACCGTGGTGGGCCGGCCCCGCGCTTTGCCGTCTATGTCGCCCCGGGCACGTACCGCCCGGCCTGACGGCGGCCGACCGGCAGGTCACCACACCCCGTCCGGTGCACATCCCCGGGTGCGGCCTCCGCCGCCGCGCGACCGTGCCGTTCGCCGTCACGGAGGACACGTGCCGCAAGAGAGCCCCGGCACCACACGCCCCGCAGACGGTCCGACGACACGCCTCCCGTACGGACAGGGAACGGCGAAGCGAATGGCTGAAGGAGACGTCGGTACGGCGCCGGCGGGCGGGGCGGCAGGGGAGGAAATCACAGCGGGGATCTCAGGGTGCTCTCAGGGGGCTTTCATCTCGGGTGGTGAGGGTTGTCGGCATGAGCGAGCTTCCTGACCAGAACACGCGAGCCGACCAGTCCGCGACGGGGGCCTCGGGGCCCGGGCCCGGTGCCGTGCCGCCGCTGCCGCCGTATCC
>NZ_WMLF01000070.1 GCF_014156695.1 Streptomyces durbertensis
CTCGTATCGCGTGACCGGCCCCGCCGCCGTGCTCGGCGGACTCGGCGGACGGACCGGGCCTCATCCGACGAAGCGGCCTCAGCGGACGAAGACGCCCGCCTGGGTGGCCAGGTCGAGGAAGTACTGCGGGAGGACGCCGAGCAGCAGCGTGGCGGCGACGGCGATGCCGATGGCCGCCTTGGTGAGCACGCTGGGGATGGCGACGGTGGGGCCTTCGGCCGCCGGCTCGCTGAAGAACATCAGCACGATGACGCGGAGGTAGAAGAACGCCGCGACCGCCGACGACAGCACGCCGACCACCACCAGCACGCCGGCGCCGCCCTCGGCCGCCGCCTTGAAGACCGCGAACTTCCCGACGAAACCGGAGGTGAGCGGGATGCCCGCGAACGCCAGCAGGAAGATCGCGAAGACGGCCGCGACCAGCGGTGAACGCCGCCCCAGGCCGGCCCACTTGGAGAGGTGGGTGGCCTCGCCGCCGGCGTCCCTGACCAGCGTGACGACGGCGAACGCGCCGAGCGTCACGAAGGAGTAGGCCAGCAGGTAGAACAGGACCGACGAGATGCCCTGCGGGTTGACGGCGACCACACCGGCGAGGATGAAGCCGGCGTGCGCGATGGAGGAGTACGCCAGCAGCCGCTTGACGTCGGTCTGGGTGATGGCGACGATCGCGCCGACGACCATCGACAGGATCGCCACGCCCCACAGCACCGGCCGCCAGTCCCAGCTGAGGCCGGGCAGGACGACGTAGAGCAGCCGCAGCAGGGCTCCGAAGGCGGCGACCTTGGTGGCGGCGGCCATGAAGCCGGTGACGGGGGTGGGCGCGCCCTGGTAGACGTCCGGCGTCCACATGTGGAACGGGACGGCACCGACCTTGAAGAGCAGCCCCATGAGCACCAGCGCGGTGCCGACGAGCAGCAGCGCGTCGTTGCCCATGGCGGCGGCCAGCGCGGGGCTGGGGTTCTCCACCGAGCCGTCGACGACGGCGGCGATGCCGGCGTAGCTGACGGTGCCGGCGTAGCCGTAGAGCAGGGCGATGCCGAAGATGAGGAACGCCGAGGAGAACGCGCCGAGCAGGAAGTACTTGACCGCCGCCTCCTGCGACAGCAGCCGCCGGCGCCGGGACAGCGCGCACAGCAGGTACAGCGGGAGGGAGAAGACCTCCAGCGCGATGAACAGCGTCAGCAGGTCGTTGGCCGCCGGGAACAGCAGCATGCCGCCGACGGCGAACAGCAGCAGCGGGAAGATCTCCGTGGTGGTCCAGCCGGCCTTGATCGCCTCGCGTTCGCCTGGGCCGCCGGGGACGGCGGCGGGTTGGGCGGCGAAGGAGTCGACGCGGGCGCCGTGGGCGACGGGTTCGAGTCGGCGTTCGGCGAAGGTGCCGACGGAGACCAGGCCGACGGCGAGGATCACTCCCTGGAGGAAGAGGGCCGGGCCGTCGAGTGCGAGGGCGCCGATGCCGATGACGGCGGCCTTCTCCGTGGCCCAGCCGCCGGCGGCCAGCCCGACGACGGCGGTGAGTCCGCCGGCGAGGGCCAGTGCCGACAGCCCGACCTGGAGGTGGTACCGGGCGCTGCGCGGCGCGAACGCCTCGACGAGCACGGCGACGACGGCCGCGCCCAGCACGATGAGCGCCGGGGACAGTTGTAGGAACTCGATCGAGGGGGCCTCGGCGGCGTGTGTCCACAGTGTGTGGACCCCGCTCGCCGCCTGGATGCTCGGGTCCGCGCTCACTTGGCCGCCTCCACCTCTGGCAGTGCTGGTTCGGGATCGGTCTTGCGCACGTCGGAAAGGGTGTGCTCGACCGCCGGGTTGACGATGTCGGTCAGCGGCTTCGGGAACAGGCCGAGGAAGATCAGCAGCGCGATCAGCGGTGCCACGACGGCGAGTTCACGCGGCCGCAGGTCCGGCAGGCGCTCGATCTCCGGCTTGTCGACCGGGCCGGTCATGGTCCGCTGGTAGAGCAGCAGGACGTAGACGGCGGCGAGCACGATGCCGACGGTGGCGACGATCCCGGCCGCCGGGTAGCGGCTGAAGGTGCCGACCAGGACGAGGAACTCGCTGATGAACGGGGCGAGTCCGGGCAGCGAGAGGGTGGCGAGGCCGCCGACGAGGAAGGTGCCGGCGAGTACCGGGGCGACCTTCTGCACGCCGCCGTAGTCGCTGATGAGCCGGGAGCCGCGCCTGCTGATGAGGAAGCCGGCGACCAGCATCAGCGCCGCCGTCGACAGTCCGTGGAACACCATGTAGAGGGTGGCGCCGCCCTGACCCTGGCTGGTCATCGCGAAGATGCCGAGCACGATGAAGCCGAAGTGCGAGATGGACGCGTACGCCACCAGGCGCTTGATGTCGCGCTGGCCGATGGCCAGCAGTGCGCCGTAGATGATGCTGACCAGCGCGAGCGCGATGATCGCCGGGGTGGCCCAGGCGCTGGCCTCGGGGAAGAGTCCGAGGCAGAAGCGCAGCATCGCGAAGGTGCCGACCTTGTCGACGACCGCCGTGATGAGCACGGCGACCGGCGCGGTGGACTCCCCCATGGCGTTGGGCAGCCAGGTGTGCAGCGGCCACAGCGGCGCCTTGATCGCGAAGGCGAGGAAGAAGCCGAGGAACAGCAGCCGTTCGATGTTCGTCGCCATGGCCAGGTCGCCGGCGGCGCGGGCCTCGGCGATCTGCTGCATGGAGAAGGTGCCCTGGCCGAGCTGGTCGGCGGTGACGACGTAGAGGCCGATCACCGCGGCGAGCATGACCAGGCCGCCGACGAGGTTGTAGAGCAGGAACTTCACCGCGGCGTAGGAGCGTTGCTTGGCGCCCTCCGCCTCACCGGCGCTGTGCGCCCGGTCTCCGAAGCCGCCGATGAGGAAGTACATCGGGATGAGCATGGCTTCGAAGAAGATGTAGAAGAGGAAGACGTCGGTCGCGGCGAAGGAGATGATCACCATCGCCTCGACCATCAGGATCAGCGCGAAGAAGCCCTGCGTGGGGCGCCAGCGCCGGTTGGGGGAGGTGTCCTCCAGAGGGTCGGCGTCGTGCCAGCCGGCGGCGATGATGAACGGGATGAGCAGCGCGGTGAGCGCGATCATCGCGACGCCGATGCCGTCGACGCCCAGCTCGTAGCGGACGCCGAAGTCGGCGATCCACGCGCGTGACTCGGTGAGTTGGTAGCGGGCGCCGCCGGGGTCGAAGGCGAGCGTGACCCAGGCGGCGAGCGCCAGCGTGCCCAGCGACACGACCAGGGCGAGCCACTTGGCGGCGTTCCGCCGGGCCGCCGGCACGGCCGCGGTCGCGACCGCGCCCAGTGCGGGCAGCACGGCGGTCGCCGTGAGCAGGGGGAAGGATGTGTCAGCCATGACTCAGACCGCCCTCATCAGCAGGGTGACAGCGACGAGCAGTGCCGCACCGCCGAACATCGAGACCGCGTAGCTGCGGGCGAAGCCGTTCTGCACCCGCCGCATCCGCCCGGACAGCCCGCCGAAGGCGGCGGCGGTGCCGTTGACCGCGCCGTCGACCAGCTTGTTGTCGACGTAGACGAGCGAGCGCGTCAGGTGTTCGCCGCCCCGCACGAGCACCACGTGGTTGAAGTCGTCCTGGAGCAGGTCGCGGCGGGCGGCCCGGGTGACGAGGCTGCCGCGCGGGGCGACCACCGGCACCGGCCGGCGCCCGTACTGGAGCCAGGCCGCGCCGACGCCGATCAGCAGCATGACCACGGTCAGCGTGGTGATGGCGGCGACGCCGATCGGCGGGTGGCCGTGCTCGAAGGAGGTGACCGGCTTCAGCCAGTTGACGAACGCGTCGTTGGACGTGAAGAGGCCGCCGGCGAAGACCGACCCGAACGCGAGCACCGCCATGGGGATGACCATGGTCTTCGGCGACTCGTGCGGGTGCGGCTCGTTGCCGTTCTTGTCCGGCTGCCAGCGCTTCTCGCCGAAGAACGTCAGCAGCATCACGCGTGTCATGTAGTAGGCGGTGATGGCCGCGCCGAGCAGGGTGACCGCGCCGAGGACCCAGCCCTGGGTGCCGCCCTTGGCGAAGGCGGCCTCGATGATGGCGTCCTTGGAGAAGAAGCCGGAGAGACCGGGGAAGCCGATGATGGCGAGGTAGCCGAGGCCGAAGGTCACGAAGGTGACCGGCATGTACTTCCGCAGTCCGCCGTACTTCCGCATGTCGACCTCGTCGTTCATGCCGTGCATGACCGAGCCGGCGCCGAGGAAGAGGCCGGCCTTGAAGAAGCCGTGGGTCACCAGGTGCATGATCGCGAAGGCGTAGCCGATCGGACCGAGTCCGGCGGCCAGCACCATGTAGCCGATCTGCGACATCGTCGAGCCGGCGAGCGCCTTCTTGATGTCGTCCTTGGCGCAACCGACGATCGCACCGAACAGCAGCGTGACCGCGCCGACGACCACCACGGCGGTCTGCGCGTCGGGCGCGGCGTTGAAGATCGCGCCGGAGCGGGTGATCAGGTAGACGCCGGCGGTGACCATGGTGGCGGCGTGGATGAGGGCGGAGACCGGGGTCGGGCCCTCCATCGCGTCCCCGAGCCAGGACTGCAGCGGCACCTGGGCGGACTTGCCGCAGGCGGCGAGCAGCAGCATGAGGCCGATGCCGGTGAGGGTGGCCTGGGTGGCTTCCTCGGCGTTCGCCAGCACCGGCCCGAAGGCGAAGGTGCCGAACGTGGTGAACATCAGGAAGATCGCGATGGCCAGGCCGGCGTCGCCGACCCGGTTGACCACAAACGCCTTCTTGGCGGCCGTGGCCGCGCTGGGCTTGTGCTGCCAGAAGCCGATGAGGAGGTAGGAGGCGAGGCCCACGCCCTCCCAACCGACGTACAGCAGAAGGAAGTTGTCCGCCAGGACGAGGAGCAGCATGGCGGCGAGGAACAGGTTCAGATAGCCGAAGAAGCGGCGGCGGCGCTCATCGTGCTCCATGTAGCCCACCGAGTAGAGGTGGATGAGCGTGCCCACGCCGGTGATCAGCAGGACAAACGTCATGGAGAGCTGGTCGAGCTGGAAGGCGATGTCCGCCTGGAAGCCGCCCACCGGCACCCAGCTGTACAGGTGCTGGTGCAGCGCCCGGTCGTCGCCGGGCCGGCCGAGCATGTCCACGAACAGCACGGCCGCCAGGATGAACGACACGCCGGCCAGTACGGTACCGAGCCAGTGCCCCGTTCGGTTCAGATGACGCCCGCCGCACAGCAGCACGGCCGCGCCCAACAGGGGCGCCGCGACGAGCAGTCCGATCATTGACTCCACTGGTTCGTACCCCTTACAGCTTCATCAGGCTGGCGTCGTCGACCGAGGCCGAGTGACGGGAGCGGTACAGCATCACGATGATCGCGAGACCCACCACGACCTCGGCGGCGGCGACGACCATCACGAAGAACGCCATGATCTGGCCGTCGAGGTTGCCGTGCATGCGGGAGAACGCCACCAGGGTGAGGTTCGCGGCGTTGAGCATCAGCTCGACGCACATGAAGACCACGATGGCGTTCCGCCGGATCAGCACGCCGAACGCGCCGATGGTGAACAGCAGGGCGGCGAGGTAGAGATAGTTCACCGGGTTCACTTGGCCTCCTCCTCACCGGACGCCTGGTCGCCGGACGCCTGGTCGCCGGACGTCCGGTCGCCGGGCGGGCGCTTGTCGGCCGGGCCCGCGTCGGACGGTCCGGTGTCGGTGTCCTCGGCGGTGCCGTCCGCGTCGCCGCCGGCCGGAGTCGTGTCGGCGGGTTCCGCCGCTTCCCCGGCCTCCCGCTTCTCCAGCGAACGCCGGGCCTCCGCACGGCGGTTGGCCGGGCCGCCGGCCGTGCCGTGGTACTCGGCGGTGCGCTGTTCCAGGGCGGCGAGCGAGGCCAGCTTGTCGGCGCTGACCTCGCGCATCTGACCGCGCTCCCGCAGGGTGGGGTTGACGGTCAGCTCGGACGGGCTGCCGTCGGGCAGCAGGCCGGGGCGGTCGACGGCGTTGTGCAGGGCGTACACACCCGGCGCCGGCAGCGGCGGCACGTGCCCCGAGCGGGTCCTGGCCTCGGCCTGCTCCCGCTGCGACGTGGCCTTCTCGATGCGTTCGCGGTGGGTGAGCAGCGTCGCCCCGACGGCCGCCACGGTCAGCAGCACGCCGGTGACCTCGAAGGCGACGACGTACTCGGTGAACAGCTTCTCGGCGATGCCGGGGACGTTGCCGCCGTGCACGGCGTTGGCCTCCTCGACGCCGGTGAAGGAGCCGAGGGCCGCCTGGCCGATGCCGGCGGTGACCAGGATGCCGAGGCCGAGCGCGCAGAGCGCGGCCATCCAGCGCTGGCCGCGCAGCGTCTCCTTGAGGTTGTCCGCCGTGCTGACGCCGACCAGCATCAGCACGAACAGGAACAGCATCATGACCGCGCCGGTGTAGACGACGATCTGCACGACGCCCAGGAAGTAGGCGCCGTTGGCGAGGTAGAAGATCGCCAGGATGATCATGGTGCCGGCCAGGCAGAGCGCGGAGTGCACGGCCCGCCGCAGCAGGACCGTGCCCAGCGCGCCGGCGACGGCGATGCCGCCCAGCAGCCAGAACTGGAAGGCCTCGGCACCGGAGGTGGTGGACGCGAGGAGGCCGCTCATACCCGCGCCTCCTCGTCGTGGTTGTCGCCGTTGTGGTGGTCGCCGTCGCGCCGCTTGTCGTGCTGCCGCTCGGACTGCCGCTCCTCGGCCGCCTCGCGGTCGGCGACCGGGTGGTGGCTGTGCGCGGCGGACTCCACGTCGGCGTCCGGGTACGGGGTGGGCTCGGCGGTGTCGGTGACCTGCTGCACCTCGGTGCCGGGGGCGGCCTCGGTGACCAGTCCGCTGTAGTAGTCCTTCTCCGTCATGCCCGGGTAGATGGCGTGCGGGGAGTCGACCATGCCCTCGGTGAGCCCGACGAGCAGCTCCTCCTTGGTGAAGATCAGCGACTCGCGGCTGCGGTCGGCGAGTTCGTACTCGTTGGTCATGGTCAGCGCCCGGGTCGGGCACGCCTCGACGCAGAGTCCGCACAGGATGCAGCGCAGGTAGTTGATCTGGTAGACGCGGCCGTAGCGCTCACCGGGCGAGTAGCGTTCCTCGTCGGTGTTGTCGGCGCCCTCCACGTAGATGGCGTCGGCCGGGCAGGCCCACGCGCACAGTTCGCAGCCGACGCACTTCTCCAGCCCGTCGGGGTGCCGGTTGAGCTGGTGGCGGCCGTGGAAGCGGGGCGCCGTGGGCTTCTTGTACTCGGGGTACTGCTCGGTCAGCCGCTTCTTGAACATGCCCTTGAAGGTCACGCCGAAGCCGGCCACCGGTTTCAGGAAATCAGGCATCGTCGGCCTCCTTGCCGGCTGCGCTGTCCGCCTCGGCGGCGCTCTGTCCCGCGTCGCCCGCGGGTACGGTCGCTGGCTGTCGTTCCGCGCGCGGCCGGCGCCTGGGCACCGGCGGCAGGCTCTGACCGGGCAGCGGCGGCACGGGGTAGCCGCCGGCCATCGGGTCGAAGGCGGGTGCTTCCGCCTTCTCGCGGGCCTCCCGTTCGGCTTCGGCGCGGCGCTCCTCCCGGTCCCGGAAGATGTCCGCGACGAAGGAGACGAGCAGCAGCACCAGGACGCCGCCGGCGACCCACAGGATGATCTGGGTGAAGTCGTAGCCCTCGTTGCGCATGGCGCGGACGGTGGCGACGAGCATCAGCCACACCAGCGAGACGGGGATGAGGACCTTCCAGCCGAGCTTCATGAACTGGTCGTAGCGGACCCGGGGCAGGGTGCCGCGCAGCCAGACGAAGACGAACAGCATGACCAGGACCTTGCCGACGAACCACAGCATCGGCCACCAGCCGTGGTTGGCGCCCTCCCAGAAGGTGGAGATCGGCGCGGGCGCCCGCCAGCCGCCGAGGAACAGCGTCACGGCGAGCGCGGAGAGGGTGACCATGTGGATGTACTCGGCGAGCATGAACATCGCGAACTTGATCGACGAGTACTCGGTCTGGAAGCCGGCGACCAGGTCGCCCTCGGACTCCGGCATGTCGAACGGCGCGCGGTGCGCCTCGCCGACCATCGCCACCATGTAGATGAGGAAGGACACCGGGAGCAGGACCGCGAACCAGGTGTCGGTCTGCGCCCCGACGATCGTCGAGGTCGACATGGAGCCGGAGTAGAGGAAGACGGCGGCGAAGCTCAGGCCCATCGCCACCTCGTAGCTGATGATCTGGGCCGTGGCGCGGACGCCGCCGAGCAGTGGGTAGGTGGAGCCGGAGGCCCAGCCGGCCAGCACGGTGCCGTAGGCGCCGATGGAGGCGACGGCGAGGATGTAGAGGACGGCGACCGGCAGGTCGGTCAGCTGCATCGCGGTGCGGGTGCCGAAGATCGACACCTCGTTGCCGGGCGGGCCGAACGGGATGACGGCGATGGCCATGAACGCCGGGACGGCCGCGACGATCGGCGCCAGCAGGTAGACCGCCTTGTCCGACCCCTTGACGACCACGTCTTCCTTCAGCATCAGCTTGATGCCGTCGGCGAGGGACTGGAGCATGCCCCAGGGGCCGTGCCGGTTGGGGCCGATGCGCAGCTGCATCCAGGCGACGACCTTGCGTTCCATGACGATGGAGACCAGCACGGTCACCATCAGGAAGGCGAAGCAGAACACCGCCTTGAGCAGGATCAGCCACAGCGGGTCGTTGCCGAACATGGACAGGTCCTCGACGGCCAGCGCCGCCGGCGGGGAGGCGGGGAGCGGGCTCACGCGTGCACCTCCGGTGCGTCCGTAACGTCTCCGGGTCGCCCGTCCTCCGGCTCCGCCGGGGCGATCCGCACGAGTTCGCCCGGGTGTGCGCCGGTGTCGGAGGTGACGCCGTCGCCGAACGAGTTCAGCGGCAGCCACACGACCCGGTCGGGCATGGCCGTGACGCGCAGCGGGAGGCGCACGGTCCCCGACGGGCCGCCGACGGCGAGGAGTTGACCGTCGGTGGCGCCGATCTCCTCGGCGGTGGCGGCGGACAGCCGGGCGGGTGCCTCGTGGCGGGTGGCGGCGAGCGCGTCGTCGCCGTCCTGGAGGCGGCCCTGGTCGAGCAGCATCCGGTGGCCGGCCAGTACCGCCTCGCCGGAGCCCGGGACGGGCAGCGGCCGGGCGGGCTCGCTCGGGGCGGTGGCGCGCGGCCCGTCCCAGACGCCGAGCCGGCCGATCTCGGCGCGGGCGGTGCGCACGTCGGGCAGTCCGAGGTGCACGTCCAGCGCGTCGGCGAGCATGTTCAGCGCGCGGGAGTCGGGGAAGACAAAGCGCCTTGTCATCTGGTCGGGCTTGACGGCCGCCTCGAACGGGCGCTCGCGCCCCTCCCAGTTGAGGAAGGTGCCGGCCTTCTCGACGACGGCGGACACCGGCAGCACCACGTCGGCGCGGTCGGTGACCTCGCTGGGCCGCTGTTCGAGGCTGACGAGGAAGCCGACGGCGTCCAGCGCCTCGCGGGCGCGGGCCGGGTCGGGGAGGTCGCGGACCTCGACGCCGCCGACGAGGAGGGCGGCGAGCTCGCCGGTGGCGGCGGCCTCGATGATCTGCCCGGTGTCCCGGCCGGCACTGCGCGGGAGTTCGGCGACGCCCCAGGCGGCGGCGGTCTCCTCGCGGGCGCGCGGGTCGGTGGCGGGTCGGCCGCCGGGCAGCAGGCCGGGCATCGCGCCGGCCTCCAGCGCGGCGCGCTCCCCGGCGCGGCGCGGGATCCACACCAGGCGCGCGCCGGTGGCCGCGGCCAGCCGGAGTGCGGCGGTGAGCGCGCCGGGCACGGCGGCGAGCCGTTCGCCGACGAGGACCACGGCGCCCTCGGCGCGCAGCGCGTCGGCGGCCCGGGTCCCGGTGTCGTCGAGCCCGACGCCGCCGGCGAGCGCGTCCAGCCACTCGGTCTCGGTGCCGGGCGCGGCGGGCAGCAGGATGCCGCCGGCCTTGGTCAGGCCGCGGGTGGCGTGGGAGGCGAGGGCGAAGGTGCGCTGGCCGTGCTTGCGGTGGGCCTTGCGCAGCCGGAGGAAGACGCCGGGGGCCTCCTCCTCGGCCTCCAGGCCGACGAGCAGCACGGCGGGTGCCTGCTCCAGCTCCCGGTAGGTGACGCCGTCACCACCGAGGTCGGCGCCCCGGCCCGCGACGTGCGCGGCGAGGAAGTCGGCTTCCTCCGGGCTGTGTTGACGGGCGCGGAAGTCGACGTCGTTGGTGCCGAGCGCGATCCGGGCGAACTTGGCGTACGCGTAGGCGTCCTCGTGGGTGAGACGGCCGCCGGTGAGCACTCCGGCCCGACCGCGGGCGCCGGCCAGGCCGCGCGCGGCGGCCTCCAGTGCCTCGGGCCAACTGGCGGGCTCCAGCTTTCCGTTGTCCCGGTTGCGGACGAGCGGGGTGGTGAGGCGCTCGGGCCGCTGGGCGTAGCGGAAGCCGAAGCGGCCCTTGTCGCAGATCCACTCCTCGTTGACCTCGGGGTCGTCGGCGGCGAGCCGCCGCATGACCTTGCCCCTGCGGTGGTCGGTGCGGGTGGCGCAGCCGCCGGCGCAGTGCTCGCACACCGAGGGCGAGGAGACCAGGTCGAAGGGGCGGGAGCGGAACCGGTAGGCGGCCGAGGTGAGCGCGCCGACCGGGCAGATCTGGATGGTGTTGCCGGAGAAGTAGGACACCAGCGGGTCGCCCTCGCCGGTGCCGACCTGCTGCAGCGCGCCGCGTTCCAGCAGTTCGATCATCGGGTCGCCGGCGATCTGGTTGGAGAAGCGGGTGCAGCGGGCGCAGAGCACGCAGCGTTCCCGGTCCAGCAGCACCTGCGCGTTGACCGGCACCGGCTTGGCGAAGGTCCGCTTCCTCCCTTCGAAGCGGGTCTCCGGGTCGCCGGTGGACATGGCCTGGTTCTGCAGCGGGCACTCGCCGCCCTTGTCGCAGACCGGGCAGTCCAACGGGTGGTTGATCAGCAGGAGTTCCATCACCCCGCGCTGGGCCTTCTCGGCCACCGGCGAGGTGAGCTGGCTGCGGACCACCATGCCGTCGGTGCACGTGATCGTGCAGGACGCCATCGGCTTGCGCTGGCCCTCGACCTCGACGATGCACTGGCGGCAGGCGCCGGCCGGGTCGAGCAGCGGATGGTCGCAGAAGCGGGGGATCTCGATGCCGAGCAGTTCGGCGGCGCGGATGACCAACGTGCCCTTGGGGACGCTGATCTGTGCGCCGTCGATGGTGAGCGTCACCAGGTCCTCGGGAGGCACGGCCTCGCCGCCGCCTGAGGACTTCTGGTCGGTCGTGACGGTCACGCCTTCACCTCCGGGTGAGCGTTGTCGGTGCCGTCGCCGGAGTCGGCCCACACCGTGGACCTGGCCGGGTCGAACGGGCAGCCGCGGCCGGTGATGTGCTGCTCGTACTCGTCGCGGAAGTACTTGAGCGACGAGAAGATGGGGCTCGCGGCGCCGTCGCCGAGCGCGCAGAACGACTTGCCGTTGATGTTGTCGGCGATGTCGTCGATCTTGTCGATGTCGGACATCCGGCCCTTGCCCGCCTCGATGTCGCGCATCAGCTGGACGAGCCAGTAGGTGCCCTCGCGGCAGGGGGTGCACTTGCCGCAGGACTCGTGGGCGTAGAACTCCGTCCAGCGGGTGACGGCCCGCACCACGCAGGTCGTCTCGTCGAAGCACTGGAGCGCCTTGGTGCCGAGCATGGAGCCGGCGGCGCCGACGCCCTCGTAGTCGAGCGGGACGTCCAGGTGCTCGTCGGTGAGCAGCGGGGTGGAGGAGCCGCCCGGCGTCCAGAACTTCAGCCGGTGGCCCGGCCGCATCCCGCCGCTCATCTCCAGGAGTTGGCGCAGTGTGATGCCGAGCGGGGCCTCGTACTGGCCGGGGCGGGCGACGTGTCCGGAGAGCGAGTAGAGCGTGAAGCCGGGGGACTTCTCGCTGCCCATCGAGCGGAACCAGTCCTTGCCCTTGTTCATCAGGGCGGGAACCGAGGCGATGGACTCGACGTTGTTCACCACGGTGGGGCAGGCGTACAGGCCCGCGACGGCGGGGAAGGGCGGGCGCAGCCGAGGTTGACCGCGTCGTCCCTCCAGGGAGTCCAGCAGCGCGGTCTCCTCGCCGCAGATGTACGCGCCGGCGCCGGCGTGCACGGTGATCTCCAGGTCCTTGCCCGGGCCGAGCGCGTCCTTGCCGAGGTAGCCGGCGGCGTACGCCTCCCGCACGGCCTCGTGGAGGCGCCGCAGTACGGGCACGACCTCGCCGCGCAGGTAGATGAACGCGTGGTTCGAGCGGATCGCGTGGCAGGCGATGATCATGCCTTCGATCAGCGAGTGCGGGTTCGCGAAGAGCAGCGGGATGTCCTTGCAGGTGCCCGGCTCCGACTCGTCCGCGTTGACGACGAGGTAGTGCGGCTTGTCGTCGCCCTGCGGGATGAACTGCCACTTCATCCCGGTGGGGAAGCCGGCGCCGCCGCGGCCGCGCAGCCCCGCGTCCTTGACGTAGGCGATCACGTCGTCGGGGGCCATGGCGAGGGCCTTGCGCAGGCCCTGGTAGCCGTCGTGGCGCAGATACGTCTCCAGCGTCCACGACCGCGGGTCGTCCCAGAACGCCGAGAGCACCGGGGAGAGCAGCTTCTCCGGCGATTCCGTGGTCATCATCGGTCCTCCTCGGACACGGGTCCCGCCGGGTGCGACGGGTCGGAGTCGGAGGTCTTGCGCGGGGCGTCGTGCGAGCTGGGGTGGCTCTCCGGCGCCTGGTCGTCGGCCGGCAGGTCGACGCCCGGCACGGTCTCCGCGCGGGGGCTGACCACCCGGGTCGCGGGCTGCTCCTCCCCCTTGGCCAGGCGCAGTCCGGCGAGCGAGGCCGGGCCGGCGCCGCCGGACGCCTCGACCGCGCCGGGGCGCTCGTCGGGGAAGCCGGCGAGGATGCGCGAGGTCTGCCTGAAGTCGCACAGCGGGGCGCCCCTGGTGGGCGTCACCTCGCGGCCGGCCCGCAGGTCGTCCACGAGCTTCTTCGCCGACTCGACGGTCTGGTTGTCGAAGAACTCCCAGTTGACCATCACCACGGGCGCGAAGTCGCAGGCCGCGTTGCACTCGATGTGTTCGAGGGTGACCTTGCCGTCGTCGGTGGTGCCGCCGTTGCCGACGGACAGGTGCTGCTGCAGCTCCTCGAAGATCTCGTCGCCGCCGAGCACCGCGCACAGCGTGTTCGTGCACACCCCGACCTGGTAGTCGCCGCTCGGCTTGCGGCGGTACATGGTGTAGAAGGTCGCGACCGCGGTGACCTCGGCGGTGGTGAGGTCGAGGGTCTCCGCGCAGAAGCGGATGCCGGTCCGGGTGACGTGGCCTTCCTCGGACTGCACCAGGTGCAGCAGCGGCAGCAGCGCGGAGCGGCTGTCGGGATAGCGGCCGATGATCTCCCTGGCGTCCGCGTCCAGTCGCTCCCGCACCTCGGCCGGGTAGTCGGGGGCGGGCAGCTGCGGCATGCCGAGGCTGACGTCCGTCATCGGTCGACACCTCCCATCACGGGGTCGATGGACGCGACGGCGACGATGACGTCGGCGATCATGCCGCCCTCGCACATCGCCGCCATGGACTGAAGGTTGGTGAAGGACGGGTCGCGGAAGTGCACCCGGTAGGGGCGGGTGCCGCCGTCGCTGACGACGTGCACGCCCAGCTCCCCCTTGGGGGACTCCACCGCCGAGTAGGCCTGGCCGGGCGGCACCCGGAAGCCCTCGGTCACCAGCTTGAAGTGGTGGATCAGGGCCTCCATCGAGGTGCCCATGATGTTCCTGATGTGGTCGAGCGAGTTGCCGAGGCCGTCCGGGCCGAGCGCGAGCTGCGCGGGCCAGGCGATCTTCTTGTCGGCGACCATGACCGGGCCGGGCTCCAGCCGGTCGACGCACTGCTCGATGATGCGCAGCGACTGCCGCATCTCCTCGACCCGGATCAGGAACCGGCCGAAGGAGTCGCAGGTGTCGGTGGTCGGCACGTCGAACTCGTAGTCCTCGTAGCCGCAGTACGGCTGCGCCTTGCGCAGGTCGTGCGGCAGGCCGGTGGAGCGCAGGATCGGGCCGGTGGCGCCGAGCGCCATGCAGCCGGCCAGGTCCAGGTAGCCGATGTCCTCCAGGCGGGCCTTGAAGACCGGGTTGCCGGTGCAGAGCTTGTCGTACTCCGGCAGGTTGCGGTCCATCTTGCGGATGAACTCGCGCAGCGCGTCGACCGTGCCGGGCGGCAGGTCCTGGGCGAGCCCGCCGGGTCGGACGAACGCGTGGTTCATCCGCAGGCCGGTGATCAACTCGAAGAGGTCCAGGACGTGTTCGCGGTCCCGGAAGCCGTAGATCATCACCGTGGTGGCGCCCAGCTCCATACCGCCGGTGGCGATGGCCACCAGGTGGGAGGAGATCCGGTTCAGCTCCATCAGCAGGACGCGGATGACGCTCGCCCGGTCCGGCACGTCGTCGGTGATGCCCAGCAGCTTCTCGACCGCGAGGCAGTACGCCGTCTCGTTGAAGAACGGCGTCAGGTAGTCCATGCGCGTCACGAACGTGGTGCCCTGCGTCCACGTCCGGTACTCGAGGTTCTTCTCGATGCCGGTGTGCAGGTAGCCGATGCCGCAGCGGGCCTCGGTGACCGTCTCGCCGTCGATCTCCAGGATCAGCCGCAGCACGCCGTGCGTGGACGGGTGCTGGGGACCCATGTTGACGATGATCTTCTCGTCGTCGCTCTTGGCCGCCGCCTCGGCGACCTCGCCCCAGTCGCCGCCGCTGACCGTGTAGACGGTGCCCTCGGTGGTCTCCCGGCCGGTCGCGAACGCGTCGGGGGAACCCGCCGTGTCCTGCGGGGAGTCCTGGGGGGCGTCCTGTGAGGTGTCCTGTGGGGTGCTCATCAGCTGTAGGACCTCCGCTGGTCGGGAGCCGGGATCTGGGCGCCCTTGTACTCGACCGGGATGCCGCCCAGCGGGTAGTCCTTGCGCTGCGGGAAGCCCTGCCAGTCGTCGGGCATCATGATCCGGGTGAGGGCGGGGTGGCCGTCGAAGATGATTCCGAAGAAGTCGTAGGTCTCCCGCTCGTGCCAGTCGTTGGTCGGGTAGACCTCGACGACGGACGGGATGTGCGGGTCGGCGTCCGGGGCGCTCACCTCGAGCCGGATGATCCGGTTGTGGGTGAGCGAACGCAGGTGGTAGACGGCCCGCAGTTCGCGCCCCCGGTCCTCGGGGAAGTGGACGCCGCTGACGCCGGTGCAGTACTCGAAGCGCAGCGCCGGGTCGTCGCGCAGGGTGCGGCAGACGGCGAGCAGGTGCTCGCGGCTGATGTGGAACGTCAGCTCGTCCCGGTCCACGACCGTCTTCTCGATGACGGCCTCCGGGTCCAGGCCCTGCTCCTCCAGCGCGCCCTCCAGCTCGTCGGCGACCTCGTCGAAGTACGAGCCGTAGGGGCGGCTGCTGCCGCCGGGCAGCCGGACCGTGCGGACGAGTCCGCCGTAGCCGGAGGTGTCGCCGCCGTCGCGCGGGCCGAACATGCCGCGCCGGACGGCGATCACCTCGCCCAGGTCCTCGCGCTGCGCCGGCAGCGCGCCCTCGGCGGCGCCCTGCGTGCCGGGCTCGCCGTGCGCCTGCGCCTTCGTGCCCTCTGCGCTGGGGGTGTCCCCCTTGGGGGCGTCCGTCTTGGGGGCGTCGGCCTTGGGGGCGTCGGGGGCGGTCTTCGGCTTGTCCTCGCCCGCCGGGTCGCCCGCGCCCGCCGGCTTGTCCGCGCTCATCGCAGCAGCCCCTTCATCTCGATCGTGGGAAGGGCCTTCAGCGCGGCCTCCTCCGCCTCGCGGGCCGCCTGCTCGCGGTTCACGCCCAGCTTCTCCTCGCGGATCTTCTGGTGGAGCTTGAGGATCGCGTCGAGCAGCATCTCCGGCCGCGGCGGGCAGCCCGGCAGGTAGATGTCGACGGGCACGACGTGGTCGACGCCCTGCACGATCGCGTAGTTGTTGAACATGCCGCCCGAGGAGGCGCACACGCCCATGGAGATGACCCACTTCGGGTTCGGCATCTGGTCGTAGACCTGCCGCAGGACGGGCGCCATCTTCTGGCTGACCCGCCCGGCCACGATCATCAGGTCGGCCTGGCGGGGCGAACCCCGGAAGACCTCCATGCCGAACCGCGCCAGGTCGTACCGGCCGGCGCCCGTGGTCATCATCTCGATGGCGCAGCAGGCGAGTCCGAAGGTGGCCGGGAAGAGCGACGACTTGCGTACCCAGCCGGCGGCCTGCTCGACCGTCGTGAGCAGGAAGCCGCTGGGCAGCTTCTCCTCAATTCCCATCTGGTTTCGCCCCTACTCTCAGGTCTTCGGGTCCGTCGGGCAGTGGTCCGGGCGCGCGGCCCGGAACGCGTGGTCGTCCGGTCAGTCCCACTCCAGACCACCCCGGCGCCAGTCGTAGGCGTAGGCGACGCCGATGAGCCCGACGAAGATCAGCATCTGGACGAGGCCGAACATCCCCAGCGCGTCGAAGTGGACGGCCCAGGGGTAGAGGAAGACGATCTCCACGTCGAAGACGATGAACAGCATCGCGGTGATGTAGTACTTCACCGGGAAACGGCCGCCGCTGGCCGGCATCGGAGTGGGCTCGATGCCGCACTCGTACGCGTCGAGCTTGGCGCGGTTGTAGCGCTTGGGCCCGATGACCGAGGCCGCCACCACGGAGAACACCGCGAAGGCCGCGCCGAGAGCCCCGAGCACGAGGATGGGGACGTAGGCGTTCACCGCTCCTCGCTCCTTCCAGTCGCCGATGACTAGCTGGGTCCGCTGCGAGCCGGTTCACCGCCTCCGCGTCACGCGGGGAGCCTCGTCGGCCTTTCCGGCCGGACAGAAGATCGTGCACATGTGAGGCAGTTCACAAGCCCGAGTCGCCTGCATCTTATGCCCCCGCCTCTGTGATCTGCGACACGGGGTACCGGACTGACTTTGTGATCTTTGCCACCCGCACCACGCGCAACACCCGCACCGGACAAAGATCTTCATACGCAAAGCGTCCAGTCGCTCACGAGTGGTGACAGATCGACCCTTACTCACCGGTCAGAGCGGTGCGCGCTAGCAAGTAAGGGCACCCTTATGCAAATTCGCGATCGAGCGACGGCCGTGGTAAATGGCCTCTACAGCTGATCACCGGACGGCCTCCCGGCCGCCGCTCCCC
>NZ_WMLF01000700.1 GCF_014156695.1 Streptomyces durbertensis
GCCCCGGGGGCGCCGTGCCCCCGGGGCAGGGTCGCCCGGACGTGCCCGCCCGGCAGGTGAGCACTCCCGACCCCGCCAGCAGCCGTTCGACGCCCTCCGGCGGGCCCGCAGGTGCGGAGGCGCCTGCCGGGGCCGGACAGGCCGTCACCCCGTCAACCGCCGGGAGCGGCCAGGATCGGGCCGGGACGGGACCGTCCGCCGGTAGCGTGGACCAGCCGGCGTCCGGAAGTGGACAGCCGGCCGGTGCGCCCGGTCAAGCCGGTGCGGGGGCGGGACAGTTCGTCGCGGGTACCGATCGGGCGGCGGCCGCCGGTCAGGGCGGGGCCGGTTCCGGTCAGCCCGCCGGAGGACAGCCCGCCGGGGGAGCCGGGCGCGGAGACACCGGCACCGGTGGCGCCGCGGGCGCCGGCGAGTCGGCGGGGCGTGAGGAGGCCGGCGGGCGGCCTGAATCCGCGTCCGCCTGGCAGGCGGACGCCAACCGGCAGAGCGGCTTCGGCGGCGAGCAGGACCAGCGGGTCTCCTGGGGCCAGCCGGCCCCCGCTCCGGCACCCGCGCCCGCTCCCGCCCCGGCCCCGGAGCACACCACCCAGTTGCGTCGTTCGGACATCATGAACGCCCGCCGCGCGGCACGTTCGAGCGGCGGAGGCGCCGCGGCCCCGGGCTTCGGCCAGCCGCAGACCGGCGCCCCGCAGACCGGCGCCCCGCAAGCCCAGCCGCAGGCGCAGCCACCGGCCCACCCGCAGGGGGCGCCCGGGGCGCAGCCCGGTGCCCACGCGCAGCCCGGCGTGCCCGCCGTCGGTGGCGGGGCCGCCGCACCACACCTCCCCGCACAGGGCGGCCCGGCGTCCGCGGGCCGTTCCGAGGGGACGCCCGGCTGGGCCCAGCAGGTCAGGGACCTGGCGCAGGCACCGGGCGCCGGCGCCGGCGCGCCCCAGGGCGGGCCCGGCGACGGGCCGACGCCGTGGCGGCCGCCGGTCAGCGACCCGTTCCTGCAGGCGGCGCAGAACCAGGCCCGTCCGGCCGGTCTCGGCAGGCGCCTGGCGGCCCGGCTGCTGGACTCGCTGGTGACGGGCGCGGTCGGCGCGGCTGTCGCGTTGCCCTTCCTGCCGAAGGCCGTCGACCACGTGAAGGAGAAGATCGAAGCGGCCGAACACGCCGGTGTCACCACACAGGTGTGGCTGCTGGACGGCACAACCGGCGGCTACCTCGCGATGGTGGTCGGCGCGATGCTGGTGTTCGGGCTGCTCTACGAGGCGTTGCCGAACGCGCGTTGGGGCCGCACCCTGGGCAAGAAGCTGTTCGGACTGCGGGTGTTGAGCCTGGGGGAGCAGGAGCCGCCGGGCTACGGACGTGCGGTGGTGCGCTGGCTGGTGCAGGGCGGCTCGGCGGTGCTGCTGGTCGGTGTGGTGAACCTCGCCTGGGCGCTGTTCGACAAGCCCTGGCGGCAGTGCCTGCACGACAAGGCCGCCGGCACGTTCACCGCGCAGGGCGGCGACGGAGGTGAACTCCGCCTCGGCGGCTGACCCGAGCCCGAGCCCGAGCCCGAGCCCGGGCGCGGGCCGGGGACGCGGACCCGGAGCCGGCTCGCGGTAGGGCCAGGTGGGGGGCTCGGGTCCCCCGGGTGGGTCTGTGGGGCTGCGAGGGGTGGCGCGTCGGGTTCCACTCGGCGCATGAGCACCGACCAGCCGCCGCCCGGCGCCTCAGG
>NZ_WMLF01000701.1 GCF_014156695.1 Streptomyces durbertensis
ACATACAACCGCGTGGGCCGACTGGGAAGGGGGTGCGGGAGGGTGGCCGTCTACCGGACTCACGCTCTGCCCGGTGCCGACACATGAACCATTCCACCGAAGTTCCCTGGCTCGTGCGCTACGGCGACGACGCGCCGGAAGGCCTCGCCGGCTACACCGGAGACGTCGTCCAGGCCCCCCGCGCCACCGCGATGGACTCACTCCAGGACATGCGCAGAGGCGGGCTGCGGGTGGGCGCCGTACTCGTCTGCCTCGTCCACGAACTCGTCCAGATACCCATCACCCCCGGGGAGGGCCCCTGGCACTGGCCGCCGAGCAGGACCCTGTGCCACCCCCGCGTCACCCGGTGCAGCACCGCCGACGGCAGCGAGATGGGCTACCGTCCCTGTCTGGGACGGTTCTGGCTACTCCCGCACGACACCTCGGAGTTGCTGACAGACGGTGCCGTGCTCTATGACGTTCTGTGCACGGTCCGTTCCCGGCGTCGGCTGGGCTCGGCCGCGCGTCGGGCCGGCCGGCGGCGGATCGGCCCCGAGCCACGGCAGGCGTCCGGAGGACTCTACGAGGACTGGCTCGCGTGACCGTCCGGGCCCGACCGGGGCCATGACTCGCACAGGGGGAGCGCATGCGGATAGGCGTCCGGCTGGACACCCGCGGCACCTACGGCGCGCTGGTCGAGGAGGCCCGGGTCCTGCACGCGCGGGACGCCGCCGAGGCCGCCGGGGCCCACCGGCCGGAGGACCGCCCGCCTGCCGCCCCGCCACCGTTCGCCGCCCGCGCCCTCACCGCCCTCGCCCACCGCCACACCACCGGCAAACTTGTCCTCGTCCCCTGAGGGCGTCCGGGCGGCGCCCGTGTCGCGCCGGGCGCCCGGCGTCAGGCAGGGCGCTGGAAGAGGGCGGTCCAGAGGAAGGGTTCGCCGAAGTGGGGGGAGTGCGGGGGTTCGTCGCGCATGCGGCGCAGTTCGACCTCCGTGAGGTCGGAGAAGACGTGCCGGAGGTCCGCGGCGGCGTACGCCAGGCCGCCTTCCAGCCGACCCGCCCGATAGAGGTCGGCGTCGTCCCGTTCGGAACCCGTCGCGCCGGCGGCGAAGCAGGTGAGGCCGAAGCGGCCGCCGGGTGCCAGGAGCCGGTTGAGGAGCGCCAGGTGGCTGACGCGGCGGTGCGGCGGGAGGTGGTGGAAGCAGCCGGAGTCGTAGATCAGATCGTACCCGCCGCGGAGGGAGGCCCCGACCTGCCCGAACGCGTCGCCGTGGTGGAAGCGCACGGTGAGGCCGGACGCGGCGGCCCGCTCGCCGGCCCAGGCGAGCGCGTCGCCGGAGAGGTCGACGGCGTCGACGTCGAAGCCGAGCGAGGCGAGGTGGAGCGCGTTGCGCCCGGCGCCGCAGCCGAGGTCGAGGGCGCGGCCGGGTCTGACCAGCCCGCGCTCGACGTACGAGACGAGGTTCTCGTCCGGTTTGTCGACGAAGAACGGCACGTCCCGTGACCGGTCGGCGTAGAAGCCGTCCCACCAGGCCGCGCCGTCGGGTGTCCAGCGGTCGGCGGCGGGCGCGAACAGCCCGTCGAGCAGTTGGAGGACGTCTTCCGTCGTGCGAATGCTCCGGTCCATCCGGGCCCCCTTTCCCACCCCGGAAGACTACCGTCGATCATGGGAAAATGGCAGGTCAGAGGTGGTGCGACGAGGGTCTGGGTGGGGG
>NZ_WMLF01000702.1 GCF_014156695.1 Streptomyces durbertensis
CCCTGCGGCAGGGCAGGGCGGGGGTGGACCTGATCGCCGTCCTCGCGCTCGGCGGCACACTCGCGGTGGGCGAGTACCTGGCCGGCGCGCTCATCGCGCTGATGCTCGCCACCGGCCGCACCCTGGAGTCCGCCGCGCAGCGCCGGGCCTCGCACGACCTGCGCGCCCTGCTGGAACACGCCCCCCGCTCGGCGCGCCGCCGCACCGACACCGGGGTGGAGACCGTCGCCCTCGACCGGGTCGCCGCCGGCGACCTGCTGGTGGTGGGCGCAGGCGAGGTCGTGCCCGTCGACGGCCGGGTGGAGAGCACCGAGGCGGTCCTGGACGAGTCGGTCCTGACCGGGGAGTCGCTGCAGGTCGTACGCCCCCGGAACGAGCCGGTCCGCAGCGGCGTGGTCAACGCGGGCGGCGCCTTCGAACTGCGCGCCACCGCCACCGAGGAGGACAGCACCTACGCGGGGATCGTGCGGCTCGCCCGGCAGGCCGGAGCGGAGTCGGCGCCGGTGGTCAGGCTCGCCGACCGGTACGCGGCCTGGTTCCTGCCCCTCTCGCTCCTGGTGGCGGGCGCCGCGTGGCTGGTCAGCGGCGACCCGGTCCGTGCCGTGGCCGTCCTGGTCGTGGCCACGCCCTGCCCGCTCCTGCTGGCCGCGCCGGTCGCCATCGTCTCCGGACTCTCCCGCGCCTCCCGGCTGGGCGTGGTCATCCGCGACGGCGGCGCGCTGGAGAACCTGGGCCGCGCCCGGACCCTCCTGCTCGACAAGACCGGCACCCTCACCGGCGGCCGCCCCCGGGTGCTGGACGTCGCGGCCGCCCCGGACACCACACCCGCGGAGGTGCTGCGCCTCGCCGCCTCCGTCGACCAGTACTCGCCGCACGTCCTCGCCCGGGCGATTGTCGACACCGCCAGGGAACGCGGCCTGGCGCTCCCGGTGCCGACGGATGTGACGGAGGAACCCGGCTGGGGCGCCACCGGCACCGTGGAGGGGCGCCGCGTCTCCGTCGGCCGGGTGGACGCCGCGGCTGGCCGGCCTGCCTGGGCCAGGGCGGTCGAGAACCGGGCGCTCCTCGACGGCGCCGCCGTCGCCTGGCTCACCGTCGACGGGGAACCGGCCGGCGCCGTCCTGCTGCGCGACCCGGTACGGCACGACGCCCCGCGCACCCTGCGCGCCCTGCGCGCGTCCGGTATCAGCCGGCTGCTGATGCTCACCGGCGACCGGGAGGCACCGGCCCGCGAGGTCGCCGCGGTCCTCGGCCTGGACGGCGTACGCGCCGAGCTGACCCCGGCGGGCAAGGTCGCCGCCGTCCGCGAGGAGCGGGAGCGGGCGGTCACCGTCATGGTCGGCGACGGGGTGAACGACGCCCCCGCGCTGGCCACCGCCGACATCGGCGTCGCCATGGGCGCCCACGGCTCCACCGCCTCGTCGGAGGCGGCCGACATCGTGCTGACCACCGACCGGGTCGACCGCCTCGGTGACGCCGTGGTCATCGCCCAGCGCGCCCGCCGCATCGCCGTGCAGAGCGCGGCCGGGGGCATGCTCATGTCGCTGGCCGCGATGGCGGCCGCCGCCTTCGGCCTGCTGCCGCCCGCCGCCGGCGCGCTGCTCCAGGAGGGCATCGACGTCGCCGTGATCCTCAACGCCCTGCGCGCGCTGCGCGTCGACCGGTCCGCCCGCCCGACCCTCACCC
>NZ_WMLF01000703.1 GCF_014156695.1 Streptomyces durbertensis
AAGAGACAGCCCGAACGCTCGTTGACCTCCCGCAACCGGAGCCGCAACGCGTCACCCGCCGTGGCGCCCCGCACCTCCGTTCGCCGCCATGGGAACCGACGTTGCCTCACCAAAGCCACAGCAGACACCCAGACCTCCCGTGTCGGAACAGCGAGACAAGCGTACTGGCTTTCGCGAAAAGTGGAGCGATTTCGCGGGCTCGAACACCGGCGCCATCGGTAACCCGCCGCTGGTCGCATACCGTGTACGCGGACGGACGGTTCCTCTGCGACGACTCATGGGAGACGGCAATGGGTGAGTGGGTCAGTAGCTCGCGGCCTTACCTGACCGCGCGCTCCTCCGGACACGGCGACCCATGGAGCACCGAGGCCGGTGCACGCGGACGCCGTGGAACGCAGCGCGTCACCCACGCGGGCCTGGTGCCGGCGCCCAGCGAGATCGCAACACTGCTCGGCACGCCGGAGGGCGGCGACGTGATCGCCCGGCGCCGGATCATGTTCCTCGACGACCTGCCCTTCGAACTCACCGACACCTACTACCCGACGCGTATCGCCGCCGGCACCCGGCTCGCGGAAACCGCGAAGATCCCGGGAGGAGCGATCGCCCTTCTCGCCGAACTCGGCCACGTCGGAGTCCGGGTGAGCGAGGACGTGTCCGCCCGCATGCCCACCGAAGACGAACGGGAAGCACTCCGCACGTC
Source organism: Streptomyces durbertensis (assembly GCF_014156695.1). Taxonomy (GTDB): domain Bacteria; phylum Actinomycetota; class Actinomycetes; order Streptomycetales; family Streptomycetaceae; genus Streptomyces; species Streptomyces durbertensis. The sequence goes on from NZ_WMLF01000703.1 coordinate 701, forward strand.
GACCACCGAACCGGTACTCCAGCTCACCCGAGTCACGCTGGACGAGGCCGACCAGCCCATCCAGGTCGATCGCATGGTGATGCCCGCGCATCGTCAACGCCTGCGCTACGAACTGAGGATCGACTGACGCATGCCGGGAGAAGCCACGGGCCACAGCGACCCGCGTTCGCTGCACGAGCGGATCGCAGCCGATCTCCGCGACGACATCATGCGCGGCGACCTGCCGCCCGGCGGCAAGATGCCGACCACCGCCCAGCTCACGGAACGCTTCTCGGCCTCCAACGCAACGGTGCAGAAGGCCCTACGCCTCCTGAAGGACGAAGGGCTGGTCGTGGGTCGCGCCGGCTCGTCCGTCACAGTCCGCGAGCGCCGCCAACAACTGGTCCGCCCCGCCGCGTATCTGGCACCGGCCGCGCCAGGCGAGCCGCTCCCCTGGATCTCCAAGAACAGCGGCCACGGACGGCGCCCGAGCAGCCGACTACTGGAGGTGGCCGAGGTGACTCCTCCGACCGACGTGTCGGAAGCCCTCACTCTGCCACCGGGCGGTAAAGCGCTCCTGCGGGCCCAGATCCTCTCGATTGACGAGGAGCCGGTGGAACTGGTCCAGAGCTACTACCCGTTGGAGCTCGCGCGCGGCACCGCGCTCACCGAACCCCGAAAGATCCGAGGCGGCTCACCGGCTCTGCTGGCCGGACTCGGACACCCGCCCAGGTCAAGCGTCGACCGCGTCTCCGCCCGCATCCCCACGCAGGAGCAGTACACGGCCCTCAAACTCCCGGGCAACCTCCCCGTACTCCGCACCCTCCGCGTAGTCCGAAGCGACGCCGCTCGCCCCATCGAGGTCACCGTCATGGTGAAGGCCGGCCACCTCTACGAACTCGAATACGAGTTCACCCCGGAGTAGTCCGCACCGACCCGGCGAAACGCCGGGCCGAGCGGATGGCCTGTGGATAACTCGGGCGGTGTCGGTGGTGGGGTGCACCAT
>NZ_WMLF01000704.1 GCF_014156695.1 Streptomyces durbertensis
GTGACGGGGAGTGCGGGCGGGGCGGGATGTCGGTGGGCTCCGCTACGGTCGTAGGCGTGTCGTCCCTCGCTCTGTACCGCCGCTACCGTCCCGAGTCCTTCGCCGAGGTCATCGGGCAGGAGCACGTGACCGATCCGCTTCAGCAGGCGCTGCGTAACAACAGGGTCAACCACGCGTACCTGTTCAGCGGGCCGCGCGGCTGTGGCAAGACGACCAGCGCGCGCATCCTCGCGCGCTGTCTGAACTGCGAGAAGGGGCCGACGCCGACGCCCTGCGGGGAGTGCCAGTCGTGTGTGGACCTGGCGCGCAACGGCGGCGGCTCCATCGACGTGATCGAGATCGACGCCGCGTCGCACGGTGGTGTCGACGACGCGCGTGACCTGCGGGAGAAGGCGTTCTTCGGGCCGGCGGCGAGCCGCTACAAGATCTACATCATCGACGAGGCGCACATGGTCACCCCGGCGGGCTTCAACGCCCTGCTGAAGGTGGTCGAGGAGCCTCCGGAGCACCTCAAGTTCATCTTCGCGACGACGGAGCCCGAGAAGGTCATCGGCACGATCCGGTCGCGTACCCACCACTACCCGTTCCGCCTGGTTCCGCCGGCGACGTTGCGGGACTACCTGGCGCAGGTGTGCGAGCAGGAGCGGATCCCGGTCGAGGAGTCCGTGCTGCCGCTGGTGGTGCGGGCGGGCGCCGGGTCCGTGCGGGACTCGATGTCGGTGATGGACCAGCTGCTCGCCGGCGCCGGCGAGGACGGTGTGACATACGCCATGGCCACCGCGCTGCTCGGGTACACCGACAGCGCGCTGCTCGACTCCGTTGTCGAGGCGTTCGCCACGGGTGACGGGGCGGCGGCGTTCGAGGTGGTCGACCGGGTGGTGGAGGGCGGTCACGATCCTCGGCGGTTTGTGACCGATCTGCTGGAGCGGCTGCGTGACCTGGTGATCCTGGCCGCGGTGCCGGACGCGGCGGAGAAGCGGCTCCTCGACGTGCCGGTGGACGTGCTGGACCGTATGCAGGCCCAGGCCTCGGCCTTCGGTGCCGCCGAGCTGAGCAGGGCCGCCGACATCGTCAACACGGGATTGACGGAGATGCGGGGGGCGACGTCGCCTCGGCTGCAGCTGGAGTTGATCTGCGCCCGGGTGCTGCTGCCGGCGGCGTACGGGGACGAGCGGTCGCTCCAGGCGCGGCTGGACAGGCTGGAGCGCGGGGTGGCGCTGGGCGGCGGCGGCCCGCAGATGGATGGCGGCCCGCAGATGGGTGGCGGTCCGGTCGGGGGGGAGGCGGTGGCGCATCCGGCCGCTCCCGGCGTTCCTGGGGCTCCCGGCGTTCCCGGGGGGCCGGGCGTTCCGGCGGCTCCGGCGGCGCCCGCGGCGGCGGCCGTGAGTGGTGAGCAGCCGGGCGAGAGCGTGGCGCAGGGGGGGCGGCGCCCGGGCGCGTGGCCGACGGGCGGTGGCGGTGGTGGCGCCGCCGGTGGTGGCGGCGCGGCGGCGCGGCCCGGGGCCTGGCCGTCGGCGGGCGCCTCCGGGGCCGGGCCGGCAGCGGCTCCGGTGGCTCCGGCGGCTGAGTCCTCCCCGTCCGCGGCGCACGGCGCGCCGGCACCGCAGCGGCCGGCGGCAGCCGGCGGTGGTGGTGGCGGCGGTGGTGGTGCGGACGTCGCCCAGGTGCGGCAGCTG
>NZ_WMLF01000705.1 GCF_014156695.1 Streptomyces durbertensis
CGCTCACCGTGCCGCCCCCTCGGGTTGTCGCTCCGCCTCATCCGGCCAACGGACGACACCGCCCGGCCGTGCCGTGGCAGTGTGGCACTCATGTGCGGAAGGTATGCGGCCAGCCGTAAGGCGGAGGACCTCGTCCAGCTCTTCGACGTCCGTCGGTGGGACAGCGAGGAGACCCTGGAACCCGACTGGAACGTGGCGCCCACCAAGGAGGTGTACGCCGTACTCGAACGCCCGACACGCGGGAGCGACGACCCCGCCCCCGTGCGCCAGCTGCGCACGCTGCGCTGGGGCCTGGTGCCCTCCTGGGCCAAGAGCCCCGACACCGGGGTCAAGATGATCAACGCCAGGGCCGAGACCGTCCGGGACAAGCCCGCCTACCGGCAGGCGTTCGCCGCCCGCCGCTGCCTGCTGCCGGCCGACGGCTACTACGAGTGGCTGACGGCAAAGGACGAACTCGACCTGGAGCAGCGGGGCCGCCGGAAGCGCCCGCGCAAGCAGCCCTACTTCGTCACCCCGGTGGACGGCTCGGTCATGGCCTTCGCCGGTCTCTACGAGTTCTGGCGCGACCGCACCCGGCCCGACGGCGACCCCCGGGCGTGGTGGGTGACCTGCACCGTGCTGACCACGGACGCGGAGACCGCCCCGCTGCCCGGCGCCGGCGACGGGCCCGGCCCGCACTCGCTGGCCGACATCCACCCCCGGATGCCGGTCGCCCTGCCGCCCGACCGGTGGGACACCTGGCTCGATCCGCGCCACGACGACCCCGAGGAGCTGAGCGCCCTGCTCGCCTCGCTGCCCACCGGCCGCCACCGCGCCTACCCGGTCGGCACCGCGGTCTCCCACGTGCGCAACAACTCCCCGGAACTCGTCACGGAACTCGACGAGCCGGAGATCGGCACGCTCTTCTGAGCCGCCGCCCCGGGGCCTCCCGGTGGTTCCATGACGCCATGACCGCTTCTGACACGCCCGACACTCCTGACACGCCTGCCGCACCCGGAGAGCCCGACGCCTCCGTGACCGTGCCCACCCCGGTCGGGGAGGCCCGGATCAGCTGGTACCGGGCCGCCGAGCCCCGCCGCGTCCTCGCCCTGGGCCACGGCGCCGGCGGCGGCGTGGAGGCCCGCGACCTGCGGGCGCTCGCCGCCGCGCTGCCCGCCGGGGGCTGCACGGTCGCCCTTGTCGAGCAGCCCTGGCGGGTCGCCGGACGCAAGGTGGCCCCGGCACCGAAGACGCTGGACACGGCGTGGACGGCGCTGTGGCCGGACCTGGCCGCCGACGGCGTGCCGGTCGTCGCCGGCGGACGCAGCGCGGGCGCCCGGGTGGCCTGCCGCACCGCCGCCGAGCTCGGCGCCGCCGCCGTGCTGGCGCTCGCCTTCCCGCTGCACCCGCCGGGCCGTCCGGAGCGCTCCCGTGCCGACGAGCTGCTCGCCGCCCCCGCCGGCGGACTGCCGACCCTGGTCGTGCAGGGCGGCCGGGACGGCTTCGGCCGCCCGGAGGAGTTCCCGGCGGCCGACGGGCTGACCGTGGCCGCCGTGCCGTGGGGCGACCACGGCTTCGCGGTGCCGAAGAAGGCGTCCGCCGACGGAGTCGACCAGGCGGGCGCCCTCAGCCTGATCACGACCACGGTGGCCGACTGGCTCGGCGGCACCCCGGGACGCTGAGCGGAACCCCTCCC
>NZ_WMLF01000706.1 GCF_014156695.1 Streptomyces durbertensis
GTGGTGAGGACGCGCTGACGGGGGACGCCGGCCGGGGCGTCGGGGGCTGCGGCCGGTTCCTCGGCGCTTGTCGGGGTGGCTTCCGCGTCGGCTTCTGAGCTCACTGCGACCTCCTGGCTCGAGCCCGTGCGGGCTCCGCACCGGGTAACGACGGGCGGGCTGCGGGAGCACGGCCACCCTGACGTTCCGTCGGGCGCACGGATGCGTACGCCGGCGCGCCCGTGTGCCGACGTACGCACGTGCGCGCCTCCGCGCCCGGGGGCGTACCGCGCGCCGGCGCGCCGCTGCGGGAACCGAGGACCCGCCCACCGCCGTCGTAGGCGGCACCGGCATAGTGGGGACAGCCCCGCTCGGCGCGGTGCATGACAAGTACAGGGCAGTCTGATCCACTTCAGGGGGAGTTCATCCATGTCAGCATTCCGTAGCGGAACGCGACGCCGGTCGGTCGTGTCGGCCGCCGCCGTCGTCGCCGCGCTCGCGGTCACGGCCACCGCCTGCGGGCCCGGGGACGACGAGACCGGTGCCGACGCCAAGCCCACGTTCTCCGCACCGGAGTTGGACAAGAGCGCCCTCGACAAGCTGGAACTGCCGAAGGACCTCCCCTTCTCCCTGGACGACCTCAAGAAGTGGAAGGAAGGGGCCTGGAACGACTGGAACCCCGAGGGCTGGCTGAAGGACGCCAAGGAGTTCATCAACCCGATCATCGAGGACCTCTGGGACCGCGAGCGCATGGGCGACGCCGAGGAGCCCGAGCGGGGCGTCGACGAGGACGAGATCGACGACGAGCCCGCCGGCGACGGCTCGGGTGAGGACGAGGGCGTCACCGACCCGACCCCGCCGGTGGTTTCCGCGAAGCCGGTGGCCACGCCGTACACCGGCACCGCGCCGGCCCACGGCAAGGTCTTCATGGACACCCCCAAGGGCCAGATGGTGTGCTCGGCGACGGTGGTGAAGGACCCGAAGAACCCGGGCAAGTCGAACCTGGTCGCCACCGCCGGACACTGCGTGCACGGCGGCAAGGGCAAGGGCTGGTTCCGCAACGTCGTCTTCGTCCCCGGCTACAACTCCAAGGGGCTGCCGGAGTCCCAGCTGGAGACCGCCCCGAAGCAGGACGTGGTCCCGCACGGCGTGTGGTGGGCGCAGAAGGCGTACACGACCGACCACTGGCGCACCACCGGCCAGGAGCGCGGCGGCATCGGCGCCCAGCAGGACTTCGCGATGCTGCGGGTCAAGGCCGAGGACGGCGGCGGCAAGTCGCTCGAGGAGACCGTCGGCGCCGCGGTGAAGGTCAACTTCGAACTGCCGAAGGTGGCCGGCATGTCCGAGCTGACGGCCCGCGGCTACCCGGCCGCCCCGCCGTTCGACGGCAGCAAGATGAACAGCTGCACCAGCAGGCCGACCCGGCTCACCATCGACCCGGAGCAGCCCACGATGTACCGCATCGGCTGCACGATGACCGGCGGCTCCTCCGGCGGCGGCTGGCTGGCCAAGGGGTCCGGCGGCGAGGACGAGCTGTACTCGGTGACCTCGATCGGCTCCGTCACCGCGACGTGGCTGGCCGGGCCCCGGCTGGGCGCGGACGCCAAGAAGGTCTTCGACGAGATCGCCAAGTGACACCGCCCGGGGGCGGGCCCGGAACCACCGGGTCCGCCCCCGGCGCACGTCCCCACCC
>NZ_WMLF01000707.1 GCF_014156695.1 Streptomyces durbertensis
GTCCCGGGGGTGGTGGCCGGGGCGGGTGACCTGTCTCAGCGGGTGGTGGTGAGGGCGGCGCGGCGCGGGGCCGCGAACGCCTCGAGCGCGGCACGGTCCAGGCCGGCCCGGCCGGTGACCTCCGCCTCGTCCAGGGCGCCGCAGTCCAGACCGCGCAGCAGGTAGCCGCTGAGCGCCTTCGCGGTCGCCGGCTCGTCCATCACGTCGCCGCCCGCGTGCGCGGCGTAGGCGGAGAGCCGGTCGGCGGCCTGCTCGAAGCCGTCGCGGTAGAAGGCGTAGACGGCCGCGTAGCGGGTCGGCAGGTGGCCGGGGTGCATGTCCCAGCCCTGGTAGTAGGCGCGGGCGAGCGAGCGGCGGACGAGCCTGTGGTGGAGCTGCCAGGCGCTGTGGACCTGCTCGGTCGGGCCGACCGGCAGGACGTTGGTGGAGCCGTCCGAGAGGCGTACCCCGGTGCCGGCGGCGGCGACCTGCATGACGGCCTTGGCGTGGTCGGCCGCCGGGTGCTCCATCGACTGGTGGGCGGCGCTGACGCCGCAGCAGGCGCTGTAGTCGAACGTCCCGTAGTGCAGTCCGGTCGCCCGGCCCTCGGCGGCGTCGATCATCCGGGCGACGGTGGCGCGGCCGTCCGCGCCGAGGATCGACTGGCTGGTCTCGATCTGGATCTCGAAGCCGAGCCGGCCCGCGGGCAGGCCGTGGGCCTTCTCGAAGTGCTCACACAGCCGGACCATCGCCGTGACCTGCTCCGCGTAGGTGACCTTGGGCAGGGTCAGCTGAAGGCCGGCCGGCAGCCCTCCGGCGGCCGTCAGACCGCTGAGGAACACGTCGAGGGTACGGATGGCCCGGTCCCTGACCTCGGCCTCCATGCACTTGAGCCGGATGCCGACGTAGGGCGCGGCCACGGCCGGGTCTCCCCCGGCGCAGGCCTCGGCGACAAGAGCGGCGGCACGGGCGGCGTCCTGGTCCTCCTCGGCGTCGCCACGGGTGCCGTAGCCGTCCTCGAAGTCGATGCGCAGGTCCTCCACCGGCTCACGTTCGAGCTTGGCGCGCACCCTGTTGTACACGGCCCCGGCGAGTTCCTCGGGCAGGTCGAGCACGGCGGCGAGCGCGGCGGCGTCCGGGGCGTGCCGGTCGAGCAGGTCCAGCGCCTGGTCGCCCCAGGTGCGCACGGTGTCGGCGGCGAAGACGTCGCCGGGCACGTAGACGGTGTGGACCGGCTGACGTGTCCCCGGGTCGCCCGGGTAGCGGGCGGCCAGCTCGGCGTCGACGGCGGCCAGCGCGGCGCCGATCTCGCGGCCCACCGCGCTCCCGAAGGTGGTCGCGACCGTCTCGCCCTGCGTCATCGGCTCTCCCCAGAGAAATCAACAAAACGTTGAAGTTGTGTCTGGGAAGCTAGCCCGCCGCCGACCGGACGTCAACACCCGACCCGCTCCACGGACGGGGATCCGCACAGACGCACCGAGGGCGGCGCGGCCGGTCGGAACCGGTCCGCGCCGCCCCCGGAACAGGACGTGCGCCGAGTCTGGCGGCTGTCGGGTCAGCCCTTGCGGGTCTTGACCTCTTCGGTGAGCTGGGGCACGACCTCGAACAGGTCGCCGACCACGCCGTAGTCGACCAGCTCGAAGATCGGCGCCTCCGCGTCCTTGTTGACCGCGACGATCGTC
>NZ_WMLF01000708.1 GCF_014156695.1 Streptomyces durbertensis
CAACTGCACCCGGCCGCCACCACGCGGCCAGCCCCCCGATGCCGCCCCCGAGCGGGAAACACGATCAGAAGCAACAAACGCACACACGCCACGAAGGCACGCACGATAAACTCACACACGTCGCCAGGGTCCTTCTTGAGTAGGTGGATGGTGACCACACCCCGGGGGAGTTGCCGCTCCCGCCGGGGTTCTCTCTATTCCTCAATCAGAAATCTGATGAGTTGTTAGCCTGAAGGCTAACAACTCATCAGATTTCATGCAAACGTTGGAATGCGCTGGTCGCCGCTACGGTGGGACTCCCGTGATGCTCCTTGGAGGAGGAGACGTGGACCGACGGCAGTTCCTCGCGGTGTCCGCCGCCGTTGGCCTCGCGGCGCTCGACTCCCCTGACGCGGAGGCCGTGACCCGCCGCGCGAACCGCCCCGGGCCGGTGTCCGTCGGTATGGGTGAGGTGACGGCTGTCCGCACGATGACCACCACGCTCGGAGACGCCGCCTCGGAGCTTGGCGGAGGCCACGCCCGGCATCTTGCCGTGCGGTACCTCACCGTCGACGTCAAGCGCTGGCTGGACGGCCGGTACAGCGAGAAGGTCGGTCGTGAGCTCTTCGCCGCCACCAGTGAACTGGTCCATCTCATCGGCTGGATGGCGCGCGACGAGGGAGATCACGGGCTGAGCCAGCGGTACCACCTGCACGCCTTCAAGCTCGCCGCGGAAGCCGGAGAGAACGAGCTCGCCGCAACGGCCCTGCGCGGTCTTGCGGACCAGGCCGTCGACCTCGGTCAGATCCCGACCGCCGTGCGCCTGGCCGAGGCATGCGAGCAGCGCGGCCGTAAGCTCAGCAATCCCAAGGCGCTCGCCTACTACCGCAACACGCTCGCCCGTGCCTCCGCAGCCGACGGCGACCAGGTGACGGCGGCCAGGATGCTGACCGCCGCGCAGTCGGCGATGGAACACGCGTCGATGCGGCCCGGCCAGTCGTGGGCGAGTCACTACAGTCACGGCCGCTGGGCGCACGAGTCGGGCATGATCCACCTGCGGCTGGGCGATCTGTCCGCAGCGGAGGAACACCTTCGCCTCGCCTTGGACATCCACGGGCTCGACCGCAAACGTACTCGTGCGATCGTGCTCGCGGACCTCGGGCACGTGCAGCTCAAGCGCGGGGACACCGCCCAGGCGCTCGCCACGTGGCGTGACTTCCTGGACTGTTCGGAGGGCGTCCGGTCCGTGCGCGTCAACGACGGCATGACCAACATCGCCGCACGCCTCCGAAGCATCCCCCACGACCCGACCGCCGCGGAACTCACCGAACGCATCGCCGCCCAGACGTGAGAGGACGGCACTCCTGGGGGACCGCGGCTGCGCGCTTCCGCTGAGTCGGAAACCCGGTCGCTGCGCCTTATCCGCTCGATGATGAAGGAATACACAGATGAGCAGCAGCACACCGAACCCGCGTGAGACGCGGTGGTTCAGCAGCAGTTACAGCGGCGGTCAGGGAGGTCAGTGTGTGCAGTGGGCTCCCGAGCACGCCAGGGCGACGGGAGAGTTCCTGGTACGGGACAGCAAGGCCCCGCAGGGGCCGACGCTGCTCTTCGGCGTGACCGGCTGGGGCGCCTTCACGGCCGCGCTGAGGCGCGGGGATC
>NZ_WMLF01000709.1 GCF_014156695.1 Streptomyces durbertensis
CCGCCGGCCCCCGCCCGGCCGTCACCGAGCTGCGGATCTCCGCCTTCCGGGGCGTACGCGGGCTGCGGCTGCCGCTGGGGCCGCTGACCCTCCTCAGCGGCCCCAGCGGCAGCGGCAAGTCGACGGTGATCGAGGCCTACGAGGTGCTGGCGCGCCTGGCGTCCGGCGAGCGCCTGCGCGAGGTGTTCGGCACGGCCCCCGGCGGCCCGCGGGCCTTCGTCCCGCAGCAGGCCCTCCCGGACGCGCTCGGGCGCCGCGGCTTCCGCCTCGGCTGCACGGTCACCGGGCCGGCCGGCGAGGTGCGCCTCGACCTCGCCGTCCAGGCCGAACCGAGCCTGCGGGTGGTCGGCGAACGACTCGCCGACCAGCGCCGCGTCCTGTTGGCGACCGCCCTGCGCGATCCGGGCCGCCCCGTCGTCCAGGCCGAGTGGCACACCGCCGGCGTCAACGCCGTCACCCGCGCCCCGCTGCCCGACGACCAGCTGTGCACGTCGCTGCTGCCGCTGCGGGTCGCCGGCACCACACAGGGCCAGCGGCAGGTGCTCGCCGCCGCCGAGCAGGTGGTGCTCGCCCTGCGCTCGGCGTTCCTCTGCGACCCCCGCCCGGAGACGATGCGGGAGACCGTCGCCGCCGGCGACGAGACGCTGCGCGGCTCCTGCGACAACCTCGCCGCGGTACTGCGCAGGCTGCGCGCCGAGTCCCCCGAACTCCACGCCGAACTGGTGGAGGCCGTCAGCGCCGGCTGCGCCGCCGGACCGCTGCGCGACCTCCGGGCGGAGGGCTGCCCGGGCCCGGAGGGCGGCATGATCCGGGCGGTCGCCGAACGCGCCGACGGCCGCCGGGTCCCCGTCGAGTGGTTCGCCGACGGCGAGTTGCGCCACGCGGCACTCGCACTGGTCCTGCTGTTCGGCACCCACGCCTGCCACGCCCGCGCCCCACGCGAGGTGCCGCCGGGCCAGCAGACCCTGATGGTGCTCGCCGACGGACTGGACCGCGCCCTGGACGACCGCCAGAACGACGCGCTGCTGGCGCTCGCCGCCCGGCGCTGCGGGCAGGGCCGCGTCCGGCTGCTGGGCACCGTCACCGACGCGGAACGCGCCGCCGGGGTGCCGGGCGTCGATCTGGTCAGGCTCGGCGGAGAGCGTCGCACCCGCACCTCCGCGCCCGCCGCCGACCCCGGCCGCCCGACGGACGGCGCCGCCCCGGCCGTCCCCCACTCCCGGGAGGGCGGCGGGCGCACGGAGGCGGAGGCCGAGCGGGTCGTCGCCCAGCCCGACCGGCGGGCCACCGCGCCGCTGCTCGACTCCGAACAGCCCGGGCCCCTCGGCCCGCACGCTTCGGACAGTGGTAGACCTGGGGCATGAGCAGCAGCGCCATCCGGCCCGGTCACGGCCCCCGGCCCGACGTCGACGCCCTCCAGAAGCGGCTGGCCGACTTCGCCGCCGCCCGTGACTGGGGCCCCTACCACACCCCGAAGAACCTCGTCGCCGCGCTGAGCGTGGAAGCCGGGGAACTGGTGGAGATCTTCCAGTGGCTCACCCCGGAGGAGTCCCAGCGGGTGATGGACGACCCGGACCAGGCCCACCGGGTCGAGGACGAGGTCGCCGACGTGCTGGCGTATCTGCTGCAACTCTGCGGAGT
>NZ_WMLF01000071.1 GCF_014156695.1 Streptomyces durbertensis
CCTCGCCGGTCCCGACGCCCGTGCGGGCGCCCGGTGCGCCGCCGACGCCGACTCCGGCGGAAAGCGCGTCACCCATCCCTTCGCCGCCGCCGAGTTCCCCGCCGGGCACGCCGCCGTCGCAGCTGACCGCGCCGCTGCGGCCGCCGGTCGACTCGGCCGGGCCGGCCGGCGGCGTGTCGCTTGTCGGCCGGATGCTCGTCGTCCTCGCCCCGGCCATCCTCGCCGCCGCGACGCTGGGCGCCCGCGGCGGCGGCTCGTCAGGAGCCCGTGGCGGCTCCCCCTCATCGGGTAACTCGTAGGAGGACTCATGCCCGAATGGCTTGTACTGGCGCTGGTCATGGCCGCCTCGTGTGCCGTGGTGCTGGTCGTCGTGCTGCTGCGCGACCGGCGGCAGGGGCCGGACGAGGACACGTCCCAGACGCCGGACGTCATCGAGTACATCACCATGATGATCGGAGTCGTGTACGCGATCGTGCTCGGCCTGGCCATCGCCGGCGTCTGGGAGGCCCGCAACTCCGCCACCGACCTGGTGCTGCACGAGGCGCAGGCGCTGCACGAGGTGCGTGAACGCGTCGCGGTCTACCCGGCGGAGATCCGGCAGGAGGTCCGCGAGGACGTGGACGCGTACGTCTCCCACGTGGTGAACGTGGAGTGGCCGCACATGGCCGAGCACCACGAACTCACCGAACGCGGCGACGAACTGCTCGCCCAGGTGCGGAAGACGGTCAGCGGCCACGAGCCGACGACCACCCTGGAGTCGCACGCCTACCAGGGCATCGTCGACCAGGTGACGGCCGCCGACCGGGCCCGCGTCACACGCGGCCAGAACGCGGAACCCACGATGCCCGGCGTGGTGTGGTTCGGACTGATCGTCGGCGCGGTGGTGACGGTCGGCATGGTCTTCGCCCTCCAGATCCGCCGCTCCCCGCGTGAGCTGCTGCTGGCAGGGCTGTTCAGCGCGCTCATCGCGTTCCTGCTCTTCCTGATCTGGCAGTTCGACGCGCCGTTCGAGCGGGACATGGCGGAGTCGGTGGAACCGTTCCGGGCGCTGTTCCCGGCGGCGAGCACCGACTGAGCGACACGGCGAGGGCCGCCCGCCACCTGTGCGGACGGCCCTCGCCATGGCTCGTCCGGCGACGGTTGCGGTCATCACGCGACGGTTGATGAGATCGTGAGTGGACAGAATCGATCAACGTCCGACCACGGCACGACCGCCAGCTAAGGAGTCCGGGTGTCATCCCTGTTGCCCGCCCTGGAGACCGAGCCCGCCAAGACCGCCGTGCGCTTCGGCGACCAGACGCTCGACTACACCGCGCTCTCCACCGCCGCCCGGCACCTCGCCCTCGGCATCGGCGGTCGCGCCGCCCGCGTGGCCGTCTGGGCCACCCCGACCGCGCAGACAGCCGTCTCCCTTGTCGCGGGGCTCCTCGCGGGCGTGCCGGTCATCCCGCTCAACCCGCGCTCCGGCGAGCGGGAACTCGCCCACATCGTCGCGGACAGCACGCCTGGTCTGGTTCTCGCCGCCGAAGGCGACGAACTGCCCGAACCGCTGGCCGGCCTGCCCCGGATCGACACCCGCCTGCACGTGCCGGAGGAGGACGGCGCCGGCCGCCAGGTCCCGCTCCAGCCCAGCGCCAGCGCGGGTCCGGCGCTGATCGTCTACACCTCCGGCACCACCGGCGCCCCCAAGGGCGTCGTCCTCTCCCAGCGGGCCCTCGCGGCCACTCTCGACGACCTCGCCGCCGTCTGGGAGTGGACCGCCGACGACGTGCTGGTGCACGCGCTGCCCCTGTTCCACGTGCACGGGCTGGTGCTCGGCCTCATCGGCCCGCTGCGCCGCGGCGGCACCCTCCACCACCTCGGCGCGTTCAGCACCGAAGCCGTCACCACGTCGCTCACGGGAGGCGGCACGATGCTCTTCGGCGTGCCCACGATGTACCACCGCCTCGCCCTCGCCCTGGACGACGATCCCGAGCTGGTCGCCGCGCTGCGTGGCGCGCGGCTGCTGGTGTCCGGCTCCGCCGCCCTGCCGCTGCCCGACCACCAGCGCATCACCGCCGCCACCGGCCAGCACGTCGTCGAGCGGTACGGCATGACCGAGACGCTGATGAACACCAGCGTCCCCGCCAACGGCCCCCACAAGCCCGGCACGGTCGGCCTGCCGCTGCCGGGTGTCGACGTCCGGCTCGTCGACGACGACGGCAACCGTGTCGAGGGCGGCGACGGCGAGACCATCGGCGAGGTGCAGGTACGCGGTCCGCAGCTGTTCACGGAATACCTCGGCAAGCCGGACGCCACCGCCGCGGCCTTCGCCGGTGGCTGGTTCCGCACCGGCGACATGGCAACGCGGGACGCCGACGGCTACTACCGTCTCGTCGGCCGCAAGTCGACCGACCTCATCAAGAGCGGCGGCTACAAGATCGGCGCCGGCGAGATCGAGAACGCGCTGCTGGACCACCCGGGAGTCAGCGAGGCCGCCGTCACCGGCGAACCCGACCCCGACCTCGGTGAGCGGGTGATCGCGTGGGTTGCCCCCACAGACCTTGAAAACCCGGTGGAGGCTCAGGAGTTGATTGACCACGTCGCCTCGCAACTCGCCCCGCACAAGCGGCCCCGCGAGGTGCGCTTCCGGGAGTCCCTGCCACGCAACCACATGGGCAAGATCCTCAAGCGGGAGCTGTCGTGAGGACCCCGGCGCGCCGCTTCCTGGCCGAACTCGTCGACGGACTCGTGCAGTTCGAGGAGATCGTCACCGACGAGCGCGTTCAGCCCGTCGACGGACCGCTCGGCTGGCCCGGCTACGACACGGCGCGGACACGCGCCGCAGAGAGCACCGGCGAGCGGGAGTCGGTGGTGTGCGGCACCGGTCGGATCGGCGGACGCCGAGCGGTGCTGATCGCCTTCGAGTTCGGCTTCCTCGGCGGTTCCCTCGGCGAACGCACCGGTGACCGCCTGGTGGCCGCGCACGAGGCCGCCCGCGCGGCACGCCTCCCCGTCGTCTCGCTGATCGCCACCGGCGGCAGCCGGATGCAGGAGGGCATGCGGGCACTGGTCCAACTCCAGCGTGTGGCAAGCGAGTCGGCCCGTACACGGGCCGCCGGGCTGCCCCAGATCGCGGTACTGCGCGATCCGGCCACGGGCGGCGGCTGGGCCACGCTCGGCGCCAGCGCCGATGTGATCCTCGCCTGCCCCGGCGCGCAGATCGGCTTCGCGGGCTCGCGGGTCCGCCCCGCCGACGCCGACCCCGCCGCCTACCGCGCGGAGAGCCAACTCGCCACCGGCCACGTCGACCAGCTCGTGCCGCCCGAGCGGCTGGCGGCGACGCTGGGCGGGTGGCTGCGGCTGCTGACAGCGGCCGGCGGGCCCCCGGCCGCTGTGACACCGCCGGAGGGCCTGCGTACGGCTCCCGGAGGAGGCCCGACGGCCGGAGAGCTGCCGGCGGACGGCTGGTCGGCCGTCCAGCGGGCGAGGGCACTGGCCCGACCCCGCGCCGGCGCCTACCTGGACGCCCACTTCGAGGAGTACCAGGAGATCAGCGGCGACCGCTGCGGCGGCGTGGACCCCGGCATGCGCTGCGGGTTCGGCCTCCGCGAGGGCCGGACCGTCGCGTTCGCCGCGCAGTGCGGCACGGCCACGACACCGGCCGGGTTCCGTACCGCCGCCCGGCTCGTCCGGCTGGCCGACCGGCTCGGCATACCGGTGCTGACGCTCGTCGACACGCCGGGCGCCGCGAACGACGCCGACGCGGAGCGCGGCGGCGCGGGCGCGGCCATCGCGGACTGCTTCGCCGCCGTCGCGGAGGCGCGGGTTCCGGTGACCACGCTGGTGGTCGGCGAAGGCGGCTCCGGAGGGGCGCTGGCGCTGTGCGCGCCGGGCAACACGTGGGTGACGGCGGACAGTTACTTCTCGGTCATCGCCCCGGAGCTGGCCGCCGCGATCCTCAAACGCCGCCCGGAGGAGGTCCGCCGCACCGCCGACGAGTTGCGGCTGCGCCCGCAGGACCTCGTCGACCTGGGCCTCGCGCGGGGCGTCGTGCCGACGCGTCTCCCGGGGTGAACCGGCTCTGGGCCGCCGAGCCGACTGCGGGCCTCAGAGGCCGTAGGGATCCTGCTCCAGGGCGGCCTCCAGGTGGTGGAGGCCGTCCCGAAGGCCCCCGGGGAGTGAGAGCGTCGACGCCCGCCCGGTCACACCTCCGAGGATCCGCAGTGTGACGGCGGAGGAGACGTCACTGATCGCCGGGAGCAGCGCCTCGACCTCCTCCTGGGCCTCTCGCCAGGCTCGGGCGTCGAGGAGGCAGTCGAGCAGCATCACGGACGCGATCCGCTGGTACCCGACCGACCGCCCCTCCGCCGTCAAGGCGCGTCGCAGTACCGGAATCGCCTCCCGCCATCGGCCGGAACCGTGCAGCACCCGGCCGTGCTGCCGGTCGATCTCCTGCTCGGTCACCCACCAGGCCCAGTGCGGCTCGTCGTCCGGAGCGCCGTCCTGCAGCAGTGACCGCGCCCGGTCGAAGGCGTGGACCGACTCCCGGAGGTGCCCCGCCCCCGCCAGGCCCTGAGCCTCCCTGCCCCGGAACATCGCCTCGACCCGGGGGCTCAGGGGCGACTCCTCCAACACGCAGCGCGCAATGGCGAGTTCCTCACCGGCGCGCCCCGTCCAGCCCGCCACCATGCCCATGTTCTGAAGCGTGATCAGTTCGACGGATCGGTCATGCGCCAGGCGGGCCAGCAGAAGAGCCTCCTGGTTGAATCTCCGGGACGCCTCGAACATGCCCTCGTTGAACAGTGCCCACCCCGCGATCTCCGCCAACTCCGCTGCTGCCGAGCGGACTTCGCGCTCCTCCGCACGTGTGTACCCGCCCGCCCCCAGGCGGCGGTGGACCGCTCTGAAGGACCGGACCGCGATGTCCGCGATCGGCAGGCCGTGCATCTGGTTGTCCAGGAAGACCAGTTGCTGTGAGAGCCGACGGATGTTCGCCGCCGGCCGCTCGTCGTCCGGACCGGCGAGCGAGGGCAGGCACAGCGGCGACCCCGAGCGCGCGGTGGGAGTTCTCAGCTCCTCGGCACTCACTCCGAGGGCTTCGGCGACAAAGGGCAGCCATTCGCGCGGGGTTCGACGCCCGGTCTCGTACCGGCTGATCTCCTGGCGTGTCACCGGTTCGCCGTCGACACGCGCCAGTCGGCACACCTCCCGGGCGAGCCGCGACTGGCTCCAGCCGCGCGCTTCGCGAAGTCGCCTGATGTTGGCGCCGATCACGTTGGCCATACGTCCATTGTGGCCGACAGGTGGCATACAGCGGGCCGACAATCGGCCGCTCCGGCAACCCACCCCGCAAGGCGACGCTGGATCCGGCGTCCGACGGACTCCGCAGCAGAGCACACATTCGGAAGGGGTACGCATGGCGGGAAGTGTTGTCACCGACGGCTGGCCGGGGCAGGGGAGGTTGTTGCCGTGGGAGGAGACCGAGGGCAAGCCCGCGTATCTCGCGCCGGGCAGCGAGAACGGCCGCCTCGGGCGGCTCGCCGACGCCGTCGAGCGCGCGCAACTGCACGACGCGGCCGTCGTGTTGACGCACGCCTCGGCGGTCCTCGCGGGCCGCGACGCGGCGGCCCGCGAGCTGCGCTTCACGGCCGAACGCCTCCGCGAGTGCCTGGTGGCGACAACACGCGTCGCGCGCAGCCGGGGTGCGCGGCTGGGCATGCCGCCCGAGGGGCCCTGATGCGGGGCGACCGGCCGCGCGCCCCGCGTCGCCGGCCCGCGCCCGACGCGGACCGGCGGCCGACGACGTACTGCGGCACGTGTGCCGGTTTGCGCAGCCTCTGGTGTCCCGGCTGCGCGGGCTTCACCGGCTGCGAGACCTGCCGTGGCAGTTGCAAACTTCCCTGCCCCTCGTGCGCCGGCGGCGACCTCACGCCGTTCCTGTGACGGCCCCGCCGGGGCGCTCGGCCGCCCCGGCCGAGCGCCCCGACCGCGGGGGACATCTCCGTTGCACGGTGTGGTGTCCGCTTCCCACCGGCTTGACCCCACCGATTGGTCTGTGCCAATTATTAGCTCCCCCACACATCACCGTCACACCCTGTTCATCAGCTGGGGGAGAACCATGTCCAGGCCCGCCCGTCGTTCCACCCGTCTTGCCCTCGCCACCGCCGTCGCCCTCCTGCTGGGCACCACCGCCTGCGGAACGGACACGGCGAACGGTGAGCGGACCGTGGAGGTCTGGCTGATGCAGCACAGCGTCAAACCGGAGCTCGTCCAGCGGGTCGTGGACGAGTTCGAGCAGCAGCACGCGGGCGTCAAGGTCCGCGTGGTGGAGCAGAAGTGGGACGGCATCGGCGAGAAGGTCACCTCCGCGCTGGAGTCGGGCGACGGGCCGGACGTCATCGAGGTCGGCAACACCCAGGTCGCCCGCTACGTCGCGGGCGGCGGCGTGCGGAACCTGACGCTGGAGGTCTCCGACCTCGACGGCGACGACTGGATACCCGGCCTCGCCGAGCCGGGGAAGATCGACGGCTACCAGTTCGGCATCCCGTACTACGCGGCGAACCGGGTGGTCGTCTACCGCAAGGACCTGTTCGCCGAGGCCGGCGTCGAGCGGCTGCCGAAGACCCGCGAGCAGTGGCTGGAGGCCACCCGCAAGCTGCACCAGCCCGAGGAGGGCCGTCAGGGCATCTACCTGCCCGGGCAGAACTGGTACGTGCTCGCCGGCTTCATCTGGGACGAGGGCGGCAACCTGGCCATCGAGCAGTCCGGCCAGTGGTCGGGCGCCCTGCACACCAAGGAGGCCCTGCGCGGCATGGCCTACTACCAGGAGCTCCAGGCTCTCGGCAACGGCCCGGTCGGCAGTGACGAGGCGGAGCCCAACCACGCCGAGGTCTTCGCGGACGAGGAGGTCGCGCAGCTCATCGCCGTGCCCGGCGAGGCGGAGCAGATCGTCAACCGGAACCCGGACCTCAGGGGCAAGCTCGGCTTCTTCCCCGTCCCGGGCAAGTCGGCCGACGAGCCGGGGGCCGTGTTCACCGGCGGCTCGGTGCTGATCCTCCCGGAGAAGTCCGACGAGCGGGAGATGGGCTACCAGTTCCTCAAGCTCCTGACGAGCGACAAGTGGCAGCGGGAGATCGCCACCACGATGTCGTACGTGCCGAACCGGACGACCCTCTCCGACGTGCTGAAGGGCCATCCGGGCGCCGCCGCGATGGCCAAGGGCGCGGAGAACGGCCACGCCACGCCCAACTCGCCGTCCTGGGCGGCGTTGGAGTCGGACAACCCCGTCAAGCGCTACCAGACCGACGTGCTGACCGGCGCGGACCCGACGGCCGCCGCCCGCAAGGCGTCCTCGGAGATCACCTCGCTGCTGTCCGCGCGCCCCCGGTGAGCCGCCGCGCGCGCCGGTGGCGTAGGGGTCTGGCCAAGGCCCGGCGGCGCTGACACGATGCGTGTCATGACCAACGACCGTCTTCGTGATGTCTATGTCGTCGACGCCGTGCGCACCCACGTGGGTAAGTACGGCGGAGCCCTCGCCTCCGTGCGCCCGGACGACCTCGCCGCGCACGTGCTGCGGGCCCTGGTGGAGCGCTCACCCGCGCTCGACCCGGTCCGGATCGACGACGTCGTCTTCGGCAACGCCAACGGCGCCGGGGAGGAGAACCGGAACGTCGGCCGGATGGCCGTGCTGCTGGCCGGGCTGCCGACGTCCGTGCCGGGCGTGACGGTCAACCGGTTGTGCGCCTCGGGCCTGGAGGCGGTGCTGCACGCGGCGCGGACGATCGCCTGCGGCGACGCGTCGGTGATGGTGGCCGGCGGGGTGGAGTCGATGAGCCGCGCGCCGTGGGTCGTGCCGAAGCCGGAACGCGCCTTCCCGGCCGCCGCGCCGGAGATGCACTCCACCACCCTCGGCTGGCGGATGACCAACCCGCGCATGCGCCCCGAGTGGACGGTCTCCCTCGGCGAGGGCGCCGAGCTGATCGCCGAACGCCACGGCATCAGCCGCGAGGCCCAGGACGCGTTCGCGGTCTCCAGCCACGAGAAGGCCGCCCGCGCCTGGAAGGACGGCCTGTACGACAACGAGGTCGTCCCGTACGACGGCGCCGAGCTCGGCCGGGACGAGACGATCCGCGACGGCACGTCCGTCGAGGCGCTGGCCCGGCTGCGGACCGCGTTCCGCCGCGAGGGCGGCACGGTCACCGCCGGCAACTCCTCACCGCTCAACGACGGCGCCGCCGCGCTGCTGCTCACCGACGAGGCGGGCCTGGCCGCCAGCGGCCGTGAACCGCTCGCCCGCATCCGGGCGTCCGCCGTGACCGGCATCGAACCCCAGCTCTACGGCCTCGGCCCGGTGGAGGCGGTGCGGCGCGTGCTGGAGAAGGCCGGGCGGCGCTTCGCCGACCTGCGCACCGTCGAACTGAACGAGGCGTTTGCCGCCCAGGCGCTCGGCTGCCTGCACGAGTGGCCGGATCTCGACCCCGCGCTGGTGAACCCGCGCGGCGGTGCCCTCGCCCTCGGCCATCCGCTGGGCGCGTCCGGTGCCCGGCTCGCCGGGGCCGTGGCACACCAGCTCGCCGCCGCCGGCTCCGGCGTCGGCCTGGCCACGCTGTGCATCGGCGTCGGACAGGGCCAGGCGCTGCTGCTGGAACGCTGACCGGCGGTCGGGGCCGTCGCCCCGCCCACCGGCGGCCCCGACCGGCACGGGCGCCCTGACCGGAACACGGGCGCCCAGCCCGGGCCGGCACGGTCGCCTCCGCGCGTGTCGGGGTGCCGGGGCGGCGGGCCGCCGGTGTACGTATAGGCGTCATGGAGTGGTTCGCGGCCGACGGCTACTGGCTCGGCCGACTGGTGTTCCAACGCGGCCTGGCGGTGATCTACCTCCTCGCGTTTGTCGGGGCGGCGCTCCAGTTCCGCGCGCTGATCGGGTCCCGCGGCATGACGCCCGTGCCGGACTTCGTCCGGATGGTGCCCTTCCGCCGCTCGCCGAGCGTCTTCCACCTGCACTACTCCGACCGGTTCTTCGCCGCGTTCGCCTGGGCGGGAGCCGCGCTCGCCGCCGCGCTGGCCTTCGGCGCCGCCGACCGGGTGCCGCTGTGGGCGGCCATGACGCTGTGGCTGCTGCTGTGGGCCATGTACCTGTCCATCGTCAACGTGGGGCAGACCTGGTACGGCTTCGGCTGGGAGTCGCTGCTGCTGGAGGCAGGGCTGCTGGCCGTCTTCCTCGGCAACGCCGACGTCGCGCCGCCGCTCCCGGTCCTGCTGCTGCTCCGCTGGCTGCTGTTCCGCGTCGAGTTCGGCGCCGGCCTCATCAAATGGCGCGGGGACTCCTGCTGGCGGAACCTGACCTGTCTGTACTACCACCACGAGACGCAGCCGATGCCCGGGCCGCTCAGCTGGTTCTTCCACCGTCTGCCCCGGCCTCTGCACCGGGTCGAGGCCGGCGCCAACCACGTCGTCCAACTGGTGGTGCCCGTCCTGCTGTTCACCCCGCAGCCGGTGGCCACCTGGGCCGCGCTGGTCGTCATCGTCACCCAGCTGTGGCTGGTCGTCTCCGGCAACTTCGCCTGGCTCAACTGGTTGACGATCCTGCTCGCGGCCTCCGCCGTCGACGCCACCCGGCTCGGCGCCGGACCGCCGCCCGCGTACCCGTCGGGGCCGCTGTGGTTCCAGGTGCTGTGCCTGGCCGCGACCGCCGGCGTGATCCTGCTCAGCCGGGGCCCGGTGCGCAACATGGTCTCGCCGCGCCAGGTGATGAACCGCTCCTTCGACAGCCTGCACCTGGTCAACTCCTACGGCGCCTTCGGCAGCGTCACGCGGCTGCGGCACGAGGTGGTGGTCGAGGGCACGGCCGACGGCGTGCCGAACGAGACCGCGCGCTGGCGGGAGTACGGGTTCCACGGCAAACCCGGCGACGTGCGGCGGTGGCCGAGGCAGTTCGCCCCCTACCACCTCCGGCTGGACTGGCTGATGTGGTTCCTGGCGCTCTCCCCCGGCTACGGGCGTCCCTGGTTCGACGGCTTCCTGGAGCGGCTGCTGCGCGGCGACCCCGACACGCTCCGGCTCCTTCGGCACAACCCGTTCCCCGAGGCGCCCCCGGTGTACGTGCGGGCGCGGCTGTACCGGTACCGCTTCACGACCTGGCGGGAGCTGCGGCGAACGGGCGCCTGCTGGCACCGCGAGTACGTCCGGGACATGACGCGGCCCGTCCGGCTGCCGCCGTCCCGCCGCGCGTCCGAACCGCGCTGAACGCTTCCCTCCGGCGCCCGGGGCTCAGAGGGTGCTGCTCGTCAGGTGGTACCGGCGCTCGGGCCGCCCCGCCGTGCCGTAGCGGAGGGTCACCCGGGCACGGCCGCTGGAGACGAAGAACTCCAGGTAGCGGCGGGCGCTCACCCGGGACAGGCCGCTGCGTTCGGCGCACTCGGCGGCGGAGAGGCCGTCGGCGGCCGCCAGGAGGGTCCGGTGGACGAGGTCGGCGGTCTGCGCCGTGACGCCCTTGGGCAGCCGGGTGGTGAGCGCCGCCCTGGCCGTCGCGGGCTGTGGTGGCGCCGGGGCGGCCGCCGGCGTCGGAGCGTCCGGCTCGGCGGCGCCGAACACGCGGTCCACGTCGTCCTGGCCCGGCGTCCCGATGGCCGCGAGCTGGTGCCGGCGCCGCGCGTAGTGTTCAAGCCGTTCCCGCAGCACGGGCGCGTCGAACGGCTTGATGATGTAGTGCACGGCGCCGCCGCGCAGCGCGCCGCGCACCGTCTCGGCGTCCCGGGCGGCGGTCACCACCAGCACGTCGACGTCGGTCTGCGGGGTGTCCCCGCCGCGCAGTTCGCGGAGCACGTCGAGCCCGTTGATGTCCGGCAGGTAGATGTCGAGCAGGACAAGGTCCGGGCGCAGCTCCCGTATCGCCTCCACCGCCTCGCGGCCGCTTCCTGCCTCCCCGACCACGGTGAAGCCGGGGACCCGTTCGACCAGTTTGCGGTGGAGGCGGGCGACCATGAAGTCGTCGTCGACGACCAGTACCCGGATCACGGTTCGTCTCCCTCCGGGCGTCCCCCGGCGTGTTCCTCCACCCGCTCCCGCGCGGTGAACGGCAGTACCGCCGTGAAGACCGCGCCGTCGGCGGTCACGTCACCGCCGCGCCGGGTGCACACCAGCCGGGTGATGGCCAGGCCGAGCCCCCGCTGGGAGTCCCGGGCGGCGGCCTTGGTGGTGAAGCCGTGCCGGAACACCTCCTCGGCCAGCTCCGGGGCGACACCCGGTCCCGAATCGCGCACCCGCACCGTCACCTCCCGCTGCCGCTCGCTCATCGCCACCTCGACCCAGCTGTCCGGTCCGGTGTCGCGGACCGCGTCGAGCGCATTGTCCACGAGGTTGCCGACCACGGTCACCAGGTCGGAGGAGAGGGCCTCGCCGACCGGGCCCAGGCGGCTGGAGTCCGTGATCCGCAGGGTGGCGCCCTGCTCGGCCGCGAGACTCCACTTGGCGATCAGCAGGGCGGCGAGGGACGGGTCGGCGACCTTCGACATCACCTCGGCGGTGCGCCGCGCGTGGGTGCCGCTGATGCCGCGCACGTAGCGGGCGACCTCCGGATACTCCTCCAGCTCCACCAGCCCCGCGATCACGTGCAGTCGGTTGTGGAACTCGTGCGCCTGCGCGCGCAGCGTGTCGGTGGCGCTGCGGGTCGTCTCCAGCTCGTTGCGCAGCGCCACCAGCTCCGTCAGATCGCGCATCGTCGTCACCGAACCCGCCGTGGCGCCCCGGGTGACCAGCGGCATCCTGTTGAGGGTGAGCAGCCGGTCGCCGGTCACCACCACCTGGTCGCGGCCCCGGACCCGGCCGGTGAGCACGTCGTGCAGCCGGGGTTCGACACCCAGCTCGTCCAGGCGGCGGCCCGGCGCGTCGCGCGGCAGCCGCAGCAGGTCGACGGCCGTGTCGTTGACCAGCGTGACGCTGCCCTGCCGGTCGATGCCGATCACGCCCTCCTTGATGCCGTGCAGCATCGCCTCCCGGTGCTCGACCAGCGCGGTGATCTCCTCCGGTTCCAGGCCGAGCGTCTGCCGCTTGATGCGGCGCGCCAGCAGCACCGAGCCCACCGCGCCCAGCGCGCTGGCGAGACCCAGGTAGACCAGCAGGTGCGGGGTGGCGGTCGCGATCCGCTCGCCGAGCCCCCGGTACTCGCGCCCCGCGGCCACCACGCCGAGCAGCCGCCCGCGCTCTCCGAAGACCGGCACGTGCGCCTCCAGCGCGCTGCGGCCCCTGGCCTGCGTGCTGCCCACCCAGGACCGCCCCGAGAGCACACCGCTGTCGCCCAGCTCCAGCAGCCGTCCGATCCGCCGCGGGTCCGCGTCGGTCAGCACCCGCCGGTCGGTGCCGGTGATGACGACGTACGAGGCGCCGGACACACTGCGGGCGCTCTCCGCCGTCGGCTGGAGGATGCCCTGCCGCTCGACGTCGGCCAGCCCCACGCGGACCGCGTCCTGCGACGCCACCGTCTCCGCGACGCTCAGCAGCCGGCGCCCTTCGGTCCGCCGGAACTCCGCGTTCGACTGCGCCACCGAGACGACGGCGATCACGGTCAGGACGATCACGATCAGGGCGAGTTGCAGCGCCAGGAACTGACCGGCGAGGGAGAACCGGGGAGCGGTGATCCTGCGCATCGCGCTCCCTTCCGTGTTCGGCCACCTGCCGGCGCGGCCGTTCCGGGCGGATCGCGGCCTTTCCCATTGTGCCGCCGGACGACGGACCGGCGGCCGTGAACACTATGACCAAAAGTTTTGTTATCGCCAATAGCTGCACAACTCCCCGACCCCTTTTCCAGTTGTCTTCGACGCTGTTTGCATGTCGGCTTCCGGCAGCACGGCGGGTGCCGGCGGCAACGGCCGCACCGCCGAGAGCACATCTGGAGGAAGCGTGTTCCGTACAGGACGTCGAGGTTCGAGAGCGGCCTTCGCGGCCGTCGCCGTGGGTTCCGTGTCCCTGCTCCTCGCCGCGTGCGGCGAGGGCGCCGGCGCCGCCTCCGGCGGCTGGCAGCCGACCAAGCCCATCGAGTACATCGCCCCCGCCAACACCGGCGGCGGTTGGGACACCCTCGCCCGCAGCAGCGCCCGGGTCATGGACGAGGCGGACCTCGTCAGCCGGCCCATGCGCGTGGTGAACAAGCCGGGCGCGGGCGGCGCCATCGGCTGGTCCTACGTCGCCAAGCACCAGAAGGACCCGCACAAGCTCTTTGTCACCAGCCCGCCCATCCTGCTGGTCCCGCTCGCCGGCGAGTCGGACCAGACCTACCGCGACTTCACCCCCGTCGCCCGGCTCAACACCGAACCGCTGGCCTACGTCGTCAAGGCGAACTCGCCGTTCAAGACGTTCGAGGACCTGGCGGCGAAGCTCAAGACCGACCCCGGGAAGGTGAGCGTCGCGGGCGGCTCCGGCCCCGGCAGCCTCGACCACGTCGGCCTCGCGGGCGCCGTCCAGGCGGCCGGCGCCGACGCGTCCAAGGTCAAGTACGTGCCGTTCGACGGCGGCGGGGAGGCCCTGACCTCGCTGCTCGGCGGCCACACCGACGTCGCCGTCGCGGGCGGCTCCGAAGTGCAGGCCCTGGTGCGCTCCGGCGACGTGCGGGCGCTCGCCGTCTCCTCCGAGAAGCGCTCCCCCGTCCTGCCCGACACCCCCACCCTCACCGAGTCCGGCATCGACTACGTCTTCGACATCTGGCGCGGGGTGATGGCGCCCAAGGGCCTGACCGGGGAACAGGTCGCCTACTACGAGAAGGCGTTCAGGAAAATGGTCGAGCAGGACGCCTGGAAGAAGGAGAGCAGGAAGCTCGGCTGGACCGACGCCTTCCTCGGCAGCGAGGAATTCGGGAAGTTCCTGGACGAACAGAACAAGGAATACACCGGAATCCTCACCGAGGTCGGACTGAGGAAGTAGTCGAGGGAATCCAGCCCGGAGCACACCGATGCATCACTTCCGATTCTCGCAGCGCACCGTGGCCGCGGTGCTCGGCGTCCTGGCCGTGGCCTACACGGTGCAGGCGTACCGCATCCCGGAGTTCGCGGCGGTGCAGGTGCCGGTCCAGCCCGGCACCCTGCCCCGCGGGCTCGGGCTGCTGCTGATCGTCCTGTGTCTCGCCCTCTTCCTCCAGAAGCCGGCACCGAAGACGACGGACACGTCCGAGACGACCGACACCGCGCCCGCGGCGACGACGGAGCGCACTGAGCACGCGGCGACCACGGCGACCACGACGGCCACGACGGCCACGACGGCCACGACGGCCACGACGGCCACGACGGGCGCAACGACCGCGACACCGCCCACGCTCGGACGGCTCGCCGACGCCCGGCTGGAACTGGCCGTGCTGCTCGGCGCGATCGTCCTCTACGTCCTCCTCTTCGAACCGCTCGGTTTCATACCGGCCACCGCGCTGTTCGTCACAGGCACCGCCTGGTACCTCGGCTTCGGCCGCCACTGGGTCAACGCACTCGTCGGCGTCGGGGTGGCGGCGGGGCTCTACCTCGGCATGTCCGAGGGCCTCGACGTCGCCCTGCCGACCGGCGTACTGCCCTTCTGACCGGGAGCCACCATGGACGCCCTCAACCAGCTCTTCCACGGCTTCGGGGTCGCGCTGTCCCCGCAGAACCTCGCCTTTGTCTTCCTCGGTGTCCTCATGGGCACGATCATCGGCATGCTGCCGGGGCTCGGACCGATCAGCGCGATCTCGCTGATGATCCCGGTCGCCTTCACCATGGACCCCACCTCGGCGATCATCATGCTGGCCGGGGTCTACTACGGCGCGATCTTCGGAGGTTCCACCTCCTCGATCCTGCTCAACGCCCCCGGCGTGGCCGGCACCGTGGCGACCTCGTTCGACGGCTACCCGCTCGCCCGGAAAGGCCAGGCCGGCAAAGCCCTCTCGGTGGCGGCCATCGCCTCCTTCGTGGGCGGCACCGTCGGCGTGGTCGGCCTGATGCTCGTCGCCCCCTCCCTCTCGGCGCTCACCGTCAGCTTCGGCCCGGCGGAGTACTTCGCGCTGATGGTCCTCGGCCTCACGGCCGTCGTCACCCTCTCCGGGAACAACCTCACCAAGGGCCTCATCTCCGGAACCGTCGGAGTCATGATCGCCCTCGTCGGCATCGACTCCCAGACCTCCACCCTCCGCTTCACCTTCGGACGCCACGAGTTGTACGAGGGCGTGGAGTTCCTGATCGTGGCGCTCGGCGTCTTCGCCCTCGCCGAGGTCTTTGTCATGCTGCTGCGACGAGGCCAGGGCGGCGGCGACGGCACCATCACCTCCCTCCGCCTCAGCCGGCGCGAACTCAAGGAGATCAGCGGGCCCACCGGACGCGGCTCCGTACTGGGCTTCTTCACCGGCGTCCTCCCCGGCGCCGGCGCGACGGTCGCCTCCTTCCTCTCCTACTCCTTCGAGAAGCGGCTCGCCAAGGACGGCAAGACCTTCGGAAAGGGCAACATCAAGGGCGTCGCCGCCCCCGAGTCCGCGAACAACGGAGCAGCCGTCGGCTCGTTCGTCCCGCTCCTGACCCTCGGCGTACCCGGCTCGGGCACGACGGCGGTGCTGCTGGGCGCGCTGCTGGTCCTCGGCGTCCAGCCAGGGCCCCTGCTCCTGGACGAGCAGCCGGACATGTTCTGGGGCGTCGTCGCCAGCATGTACATCGGCAACATCGTGCTGCTGATCCTCAACCTGCCGCTGATCCCGCTGTTCGCCAAGGTGCTCAGGACACCGCAGGCGCTGCTGCTGCCGCTGGTCGTCGTCTTCTGCGTCGTCGGCGTCTACGGGCACTCGTTCAGCACCTTCGACCTCTGGCTGCTCATCGGCTTCGGCGTGCTGGGCTTCCTGATGAGGGCCAACGGCTTCCCGGCCGCGCCGCTCATCCTGGGTCTGATCCTCGGCGGGCTCATGGAGAAGTCGATGAGACAGGCCCTGCTGATCTCCTCCGGCGACCTGACCACCTTCGTCACCAAGCCGATCTCCGCCACCCTGCTCGCACTGGCGGCGCTGTCCCTGCTCGCCCCGCTCTACGGCGCCTGGCGGCGGACCCGGCGGCGGCAGGGCTTGTCCGAGGACGACGGCCGGGGCCAGGATGAGCGTCGGAAGGCCACGGCCGGCGGGACGCGGGAGCGGAAGAACGGATGAGCCAGACGTGAGACGGACGGGCCAGGCATGAGACGGACGGGCCAGGCGTGAGACGGCGACGGGCGAGGGCGGTGGCGCTCCCGCTGGTGCTGTTGCTCCTCCTGCTCGGCGCCTGCACGCCGGCGCCACAGCCGGAGGACCCGCTTCGGCTCATGGTGCCCACCCCGGCCGGCGGCGGCTACGACGTCACCGCCCGCACCGTCGCCATCGCCCTCGAGGACGCGGGGCTCGCCGACGAGGTGGAGGTCTTCAACCTCACCGGCTCGGCCGGCACCACCGGCCTCACCCGACTCGTCCACGAGGACGGAAACAACCGGTTGATCATGCAGATGGGGCTCGGTCTGGTCGGCAGCGCGCTGGCCGACCGGGCCCCGCACCCGATAACGGGCGCCACCCCGCTGGCACGGCTCCTGGAAGAACCCGAAGCCGTCGTCGTGCCCCGCGACTCCCCGTACCGCACCTTCGACCAGCTCGCCGAGGCCTGGCGGAACACCGACACCGGACTGCGCGCCGGCATCGGCTCCCACCCCGGCGGGCCGGACCACCAGGCGCTGATGCTGATCGCCGAGAAGCTCGGCGTCTCTCCCGCCGACACCCCTTTCAGCCGCTACGACGGCGGCGGCAAGCTGCTCGCGGCACTCCTCAGCCACAAGATCGACTTCGCCCTGACCGGCTCAGCCGAGTACCGGCACGCCATAGCGGCCGGCCAGCTCCGCGTACTGGCCGTGACCGGCCCCACACGCGTGGCGGGCATCAACGCCCCCACCCTCCGCGAACAGGGCTACGACCTCGAAGTGGTCAACTGGCGCGGCCTCATGGCCCCACCCGGCCTCACCCACCGCGAACGCGCGGAACTCATCGCCCTCCTCGACCGCTGTCTCGTA
>NZ_WMLF01000710.1 GCF_014156695.1 Streptomyces durbertensis
GTCGTGGGGTGGGTGCGGAGGCTCCGGTGGGGGTGTGTGTGGAGCGTTCGTTGGAGACGGTGGTGGCGTCTCTTGGTGTGTTGCTTGCGGGGGGTGTGTATGTGCCGTTGGACACCGGATTCCCGGTGGAGCGTATGCGGTTCATGTTGGAGGACGTGGGGGCTGGTCTTGTTCTGACGCATGGTGCGGCTGAGGGGTTGGTGCCGGAGGGGCCGTGGGAGGTCGTCGACCTGGACAGTGTGAGTGCTCAACGGGGAGAGGACCTGACGCTGGAGCGGGTGGCGCGTGAGGCTGCCCGGGTGAGTGCGGATCACGCGTGCTATGTGATCTTCACGTCAGGCTCCACTGGTCGTCCCAAGGGCACGACGGTGACGCACGGCAACGTCACCCGGCTGTTCGAGGCGGTCGAGAAACGTATCTCCTTTGGTCGCGATGATGTGTGGTCGCTCTTTCACAGTTTTGCGTTCGATTTCTCGGTGTGGGAGATGTGGGGTGCGCTGACCAGTGGTGGGCGTGTGGTGGTGGTTCCGTACGAGGTCAGTCGTGATGCTGACGCGTTCTATGCGTTGGTGCGGGATGAGCGGGTGACGATGCTCAGTCAGACGCCTTCGGCGTTCCGCCAGTTTGAGGGTGTGGACGCGGGGCGGCGGGATGAGTTGGCGTTGCGGGCGGTGGTGTTCGGTGGTGAGGCGTTGGATCGTGCGTCGGTGCGGCGGTGGGGTGAGCGGCGCGGGTATCGCGAGCCGTTGCTGGTCAACATGTACGGCATCACGGAGACGACCGTGCATGTCACCTACGCCGAGGTCACCGAGGACCAGCTGGACGGGGCGTTCACGCAGATCGGTGCGGCTCTGCCGGACCTGCGGGTGCATCTG
Source organism: Streptomyces durbertensis (assembly GCF_014156695.1). Taxonomy (GTDB): domain Bacteria; phylum Actinomycetota; class Actinomycetes; order Streptomycetales; family Streptomycetaceae; genus Streptomyces; species Streptomyces durbertensis. Next base: position 876 of record NZ_WMLF01000710.1, read on the forward strand.
CTGGACTCGTTCGGTGAGCCGGTGCCGGTCGGGGTGGTCGGTGAGCTGTATGTCGGCGGTCCTGGTGTGACGCGTGGCTATGTGGGGCGTCCGGAGCTGACCGCCGAGCGCTTTGTGCCGGATCATCTGGGTGGGGAGCCCGGCGCGCGGCTGTACCGCAGTGGGGACCTGGCGCGGTGGCGTGCTGATGGTGGGCTGGAGTATCTGGGCCGGGGTGATGGTCAGGTCAAGGTGCGTGGGTTCCGGATCGAGCTGGGGGAGATCGAGGCGGCGCTGAGCCGTCGGGGCGGCGTCCGGCAGGCGGTGGTCATCGTCCGCAACGACCTGGGGAACGACCAGGCCGACCTGGTTGCCTACCTCGTCGCCGACGACGGCGCCTCACCCTCCCTCGAGGAGCTACGGGACGGTCTTGCGGAGGATCTGCCCGGCTACATGGTCCCGCGCAACTTCGTCTTCCTCGACGAGCTGCCGCTGACCTCTCAGGGCAAGCTCGACCACCGGGCCCTGCCCGCGCCGAGCGGTGAACGCCCGGACCTTGCAGCAGAGTTCGAGCCCCCGCTGCCGGGCATCGAGGAGCAGCTGGCCGGGATCTGGAGCCAGGTCCTGGGCGTCGACCGCATCGGCCGGCACGACAACTTCTTCGACCTCGGCGGCGACTCCATCCGCAGCATCCAGATCCTCGGCAAAGCCCGCGACGCCGGCCTGCTGTTCCATCTCCAGGACCTCTTCGAGCACTCCACTCTGGCC
>NZ_WMLF01000711.1 GCF_014156695.1 Streptomyces durbertensis
CCCGACACGGGGTGGGTCGGCCGCTGGGAGCAGCGGCTTGGGTTGCCGACGGGTGCGGTGGGCGAGCGGCTGGGGGAGGTTTGGGAGGCAGGGAGTGTCGGGGCGGTCAGCGAGCGTGAGGTGCGCGAGGAGGTGGCCGAACGTCTCCGGCTTGAGGTAGGCCAGATCGAGGCCTTCATGGCGGATCTGTGGACGGAGTATCTGGGGTCTCCGAACGAGGAATTGATCGCGTATGTGCAGAGTCTGCGGTCGCGTTGCAGGCTGGGCATCCTGAGCAACAGCTTTGTGGGTGCACGGGAGCGGGAGATCGCTGCCTACCGCTTTGACGAACTGGTCGAGCAGATCGTCTACTCCCACGAGATCGGGATCTGCAAGCCGGACCCGCGTGCGTTCCAGGTGGCCTGTGAGCGGCTGGAAGTGCGGCCGGGAGAATGTCTGTTCATTGACGACGCGGCGGCGAACGTGGAGGCCGCCCGGCGGGCGGGCATGCAGGCGCACGAGTTCAGAGACAACGCGGGAACCATCGCGCGTATCGCAGCCCATCTGGAGCCGGCTGCCGCACCCTCCGAGTGATGCCGTGTGTTCAGCCTTCGGTCCGGTTCGGGTAGCGACCTGAGGTTTGGCCGGCCGCTCGTCGCCGGTACCGGTGGCAACACGGGGTCAGGCGAGTCCGGGATGCGGCTCGTGGTGCGGATGCGGCGGGAGTGGACACGGGGGCGGGTATTCGTTGAGAGGTGGGGCAGCGTGGTGTGACTGCGTCGATGCACCTGCACTTCATCGATCGGGCTGCCACGATGGGGAGTTCGAGCAGAGAGAGGATGGTGGGTATGGCTGCGGAGAAGCGAGGTCTGAGCGGCGTCTCCAGGCTCGGACGCTGGACAGCGAGTGAGAGTGACCGGTACGTCGATGCGCGCGAACTCGTGAACCAGGTGATCGGGGTGTACAGCGGCTTGATTCACCGGGCGACCTCCGAGGAGGAGGCGGAGGCGCTGGTCTCCGCCCAGGCCGACCAGTCGCTGGTCTTGCAGCGCATGACGTTGGGCGACCCGGCGACCATCGAGCGGATCTTGAACGAGTATCCGGACCTTGTCCGTCGTCTGCGTGCAGCATCACGGTGAGGGCAACAGGCGTTCTTCCGGTCTTCCGCCACCGCGCGGACGTCAGGAGGTGAGGACGGCCAGGAGGGTGATGAGGGCGGGGACGGACTGGCCGAGGGCGCCGGACCAGAGGCGGCGGTCGGAGACGTAGAGGACGAGGCCTGCGGCGATCATGAAGAGGGACGCGTAGATCACCAGGGCGCGGCCGACGTCCGTGTGGCCCTGGTGGTAGGCGATGACACCGGCCACGGGAGCTGCGGCGAGGAAGATGTTGTAGAAGCCGACGTTGACGGTCCACAGGCGGACCTCGGGCGGGTTGCCCGGCTCGCGGGTCAGGAAGAGGCGCGCCTCGCGGCTCCGGCCGAGGACGAAGGCCTCGACCAGCCCGACCACGACGTGGATCAGGGCGGTGAGAAGGGCGAAAACCTGCGCGAGTGCGTTCACGTGCCCAGGGTGGGGCACCAGGGTGGTGGGTGCGTGGTGGGAGCGGCTGAACGGGTGCAAAGGGTGGGGGA
>NZ_WMLF01000712.1 GCF_014156695.1 Streptomyces durbertensis
GTGATGGGGTGGTGGGTGGGGCGGTGCGGCCGCGGCCGGACCAGGCGTGCTCGGCGAGTTCCCACAGGGCGAGCAGCCGGGGGCCGTCGGCGCCGGTGTGTGCGGCCAGCGCCTCCACCGCCTGGCGGGGCGGGAGTTGGGTGCCGTTGAGGCAGCGTTCCCACGAGGACCTGCTGTAGGCGGTCGCGGCGGCCAGCGCGGAGAAGCTGAGCTCTGCCGCCTCCTTGGCCCGGCGCATCTCGGTGACCAGACGGCGCACGTCGGGATGCGCGCGCTCGGGTAGGGGCTTCCATTCGGCCATCCGCGTCTTCCCCCACTTCGATGCGGTGTCAGTTGTCCTCGCTGGTCCGGCTGGTCGGGGCCGGCGGCAAGGGTCCGGTAGGCGACTTTCCACAGTGACGGTATCGCTACACAGGGTGTGCGGAACAGGTGTGAAAAGGAGTAGGAAGGGCGCATGTGCTCACGTTCGGCGCGGCTGTGCGCCGTGGCGCTCGTCCTGACGGTGACCGCGACCGTGGCGGCGGCGGTCGGTGGTTGCGCGCGGCCCGGTGAGCCGGGCACCGCCTCCTCCGCGCCCGCCGCCTCCGACACCCGTTACGTGCGCGGTGACGGCCCGCTCGCCGACGACTGGCGGGACGAGGGCCTGCTCGGCGAGGACCTGCCCGAGCGCAGCGACCTCGCCGGGATGTGGCAGACGCTCCTGTGGGCCGACGGCTACCTGGAACGGGCCGCCATCGACTGCCACCACGCCGGTGCCACGCTGCGCGCGACCCGCGCCTGGCAGTCGAACAACGGGCTGCCGGCCGACGGGATCGTCGGACCGCTCACCTTCGGCGCGGCCGGGAAACGCCTGGTCGCGGCGGCCGACGGGCTGGTGGTCTACCGGGGTGAGCGGCATCGGGTGCCGTTCCGGCGGGCGGAGGACGGCAGATACCTCGTCGAGGACTCCGGCACCTACCGGCCGCTCCGCCGGGACCGGGCCACACTGAGGATCTGCCAACGCCAGGGCTCCGCCGCCCCGACCGGCTGACGGCCCGGCGGGCGAAGGTCAGTCCGACCAGGTGCGGTCGTGGGCCGCCACACAGGTCTGCCGGCCGTCGACGAGCGCGCACACCTGGACGCCCGTCGCGTGGCTGCCGACCGCCGGCACCATACGGGTGCGGGCGGCGCCCGCCGGCTCGCGCCGCAGGCCGAAGTCCGGTGCGCTGACCGACAGTCCGTCCGTGCCGTGCGGCGGGTCCACCTCGCCCCACGCGGCGTGGCAGCGCGGACTGTGGAACAGCTGCACCCGGTGGCCCTGCCGGTCGTGGCGCCCCAGCCGGCGGGCGTCGGCCGTGCAGCCCTCACGCTCCGGGTCCCGGCCCGCGCACCGCTCGCCACGGCAACCCGCCGGTGTCGCGGCGGCCGACGGGCCGCTTGCGGGCGGGGGCAGCGGCCACGGCCACTCGGCGCCGCCGCCTCCCCCCGCGGAGCCCGGTACGGCCGCCAGCAGAGCGAGCGCGCACACCGCGGCCGCGGCCCTGCCGATCCGGCGGACGGACCGTGGCGCCGACCGGGATGCGTACGGCGGAGCCGGAGTCCGCCCGGTGGGCGGCGGGTTCCGGG
>NZ_WMLF01000713.1 GCF_014156695.1 Streptomyces durbertensis
TTCACAGGTCCAGTGGAGCGTGGTCGTGGTGGGGACGGCAACTCCTGTTGCCGTCCCGGCAACGCCTGGAAGGGTCGCTCAGCGCGGGGTGACGGTCAGGGTGATCTTCGCGCCCGGGCGGGCGGTGACCCGCACGTGGGCGTGCTCGCCCGGCGCCACCCGGCGCACACTCGCCCTGGCCGGCCCGGAGGAGGTGATCCGCCAGCCGGTGGCCGACGGCGGCAGCGAGAGTTCCGTGCCGCCCAGCCGGGCGCGGTAGCCGAGCCGGTAGACGCCCGCGTCCGGGTCCCAGTGCTCGTCGAGCACCGTGCCGGCGACGGCGGGCGCGTACGGGGTGGCGGTGCGTTCCTTGTTGGCGCGGAAGCGGCCCTCGCCGTCGACGGCGCAGTAGCCGCCGCCGTAGCACCACACGTAGCCGGCCCAGCCGGAGCTGTAGCGGTTCAGGGACAGCACGGCGTCGCGGTAGAAGCGGCCCATGTGGGGCAGCGCGTTGTTGAGCGGGCCCCACTCGCCGACCACGACGGGCAGCCCGTGGCGGGCCGGGTAGTCGGTGACGGCGGCCTCGTACGCCTCGATCCAACCGGCGTCCGGGTCGTAGTCCGCGCCGGACTCCATGGCGGTGTTGTAGAAGTGCGGCGAGTAGACGACCTTCGGGTCGTCTATCCGGCCGAGCCCCGTCGGCACGCCCTCGCCGACGATCGGAGTCGGCTCCACGAACAGCCAGCTGTCGCCGTCGACGCTGCGGATCGCGGCGGCGAGCCTGTTGTACATGGGGGTGAGCTGGTCGCGTTCGATGCGGCGGGCGGCGGTCGCCAGGTCCTCGCCGGGCCGCAGCTCGCCCATCGGCTCGTTGATCAGGTCGTAGCCCAGCACGGCGGGGTGGTCCCGCAACCGGTCCGCGAGGACCCGCCACATGTCGGCCTGCGCGCGCTGCAGGTCGGGGTCCTCGTACAGATGGGTGAAGGCGCGCTGGACGGCCGGCTCGAAGTACTCGGAGAACCAGTCGTCGGGGCGCGGGGTGAACGGCAGGCCGTCCGTCCGGGTGGCCCACACGGGGATGCCGCGGTGGCCGAACGCGGGCCCGAAGACGTCCTGGTGCGCGTCGACGACGACCCTGATGCCGTACTGGTCGGCCCAGTCCAGGATCTGCTCGATCCGCCGCAGGTAGTGCTCGCTGTACTTCCCGCGCTCCGGCTCCAGGTCGTCCCAGAACACCAGCAGCCGGGCGAAGTTGAAGCCCTGGTCGTGCATGTCCCGGAAGTGGCGTTCGGTGATGGCGGTGAGGGCCGCGTCGCCGCGGTTCGTCTTGTCCTCGACGTTCCAGCCGCGCAGGGTCAGTACGCGGCCGCGCTCGTCGGTCAGCCGGGGCGGCGTGGTCTTGCCCGCGGCGCGGGCGGGCGCGGGCGCGCCGAGGGCGGTGAGCAGCAGGCAGCACACGAGGGCGGCGAGTAGACGGTAGGTGCGGACCACGGCGACCTCCGGCCATGTTGTCGTTCTTCCTGTGAGCCAACCCGCGACCGCGGGCGACGACAAGGCAAGGACTCGGCCATGTTCACCCCGCTCTTGTTGCCGGGATGGCGCAGGTGGGGCGG
>NZ_WMLF01000714.1 GCF_014156695.1 Streptomyces durbertensis
GTCGGCGGATGTGCGGCGGGCGGCGGGAGCCCGTCCGGGGGTCGGGGTCATGGCGGAGCGCTCATCGTCGTCCGCGGTGGCCGAAGGCGTCGTTGAGGCGGTCGAGGACGCCGGCGGCCCCCTCGGAGCGGCTGGGCGCGGCGTCGGCGCTGAGCGCGCGGTCGCTGAGGATGGTGGCGAGCAGTTCGGCGTCGCGTTCCTCGACGTCCGTGTAGCTGGTGCGGCCGAGTACGTGGAGGAGTTGGCCGAGGTCGAGTTCGTCGTCCTCGTCGAGGCCCGCCAGGTCCTCGACCCCGGTGGACTTCGGGGCCGGGTCGGCTCCGGTGGCGGCGCCGGTGCCGTTGAGCAGGCGTTCGGCGTAGGCGGGGCGCTCCCGGTCGGTGGCGCCGTGGCCGAGCAGCAGGTGGGCGATCTCGTGCAGCACGATGTGCAGCTTGTGCACGGAGCTGGTCGCCGGCTCGTAGAAGATCAGGTCGGTGGTGCTGGTCGCGACCCACACGCCGCACGGCGTGGCGGCGTCCGGCACCCCGTCGAGCGGGACGAGTCGCAGGGGACGCCCGCGCCGGGAGGCGATACGCGCGCAGAGCGTGTCGAGGTCGAACGGGCGAGGTATGTCGAGTTGGTCGGCGACGGCCTCGCAGTGGGCGCGGCGACTCGTCTTGGACATGCGGTCTCCTTCGGAGCCGTAGTTAAGCAGCTCCGGGTGCCGTTGCCCAAACGCTCGGCGCGGATTCACGGTCCATCCGCACCAAAGTGGCCGGAAGTGTATTGCGCGGACGCGGAGTCGGGAATTGTCGGTGAATTCCCGCTAACTCCTGATAACCGGCGTCATTCCCGTTCCTCGGACGGATCGGGAAGTCCCTCCAGCCTGCGCGCCTGCTCGATGACCCCCCGGATGGCGTGCAGGCTGCCCGCGGAGAGGCCGTTCATCCGCACGGCCACGTCGCGTACGTCGCTGTCCCGCAGGGCTTCGACGAGTTCCTGCTGCGCCCGACTGAGCGCGACCCGCTCCTTGACCTTGGCGATCTTCGCGTCGACGCGTTCGGCGACGGTGTCGTCGAGGAAGTAGGCGACAGGCACGCCGAAGAAGCCCGCGATCACGGTGAGCGTGCTGACCTTGGGGTCGGTGATCTCCCCCTTGCGGATCTTCTGAATGGTCGCGTGGGAGACCGTCGGCCCGTCGGGGCCGGCCTTCTCCCGAATCGCCTCGGCGATCTCCATGTAGCTGAGCGGCCCCCGGTCGGCCGGATGAACCGACCTGATCAGGTGATCGAGTTTCTCCGCGATCGTGCGTCCGGTCGCGGGTGTCCCCCTGGTCACCTCATCACCCCCTGTCATCGGCGTCACGGGCGGTCAACCGCGACGACTGTCAAACGAAGTTTACGCGCCCGTAGGTCGGGGCCGTCACCATAAAACCATCTTGACAAGGGGGCCCACCCAGGCCGTACCCTCTCCATGGCACGTAAAACGAAATTGACGGCACACGCGTACGGCCACGGGGGTTCGTACGAAGTGCCTTTCGTTACGGGGGAGTTGGCCCGGTGCGGTCTGAGGGGCCGAGCCGGGCCTTCGCCGTTCCGCCCTCAGGC
>NZ_WMLF01000715.1 GCF_014156695.1 Streptomyces durbertensis
GGGGTAGGTGACGGGGACTCCCCAGTCGGCGGGGGCCTCGTCGGTGCCGAGGATGACCCAGTGGTCGACGGGGACGTCGGCGGTGAGGTCGGGTGGGCCGCCGGTGTGGCAGTCGAGGGCGGGCGCGGTGAGGAGTTGGTCGTCCAGCGGGTGGTACCAGAGGAGAAGCGGCTTTGCGCGGCGGGCCTGGACGTTGTCGAAGCAGCAGACGGCGATGGTGTGGTGGGGGTAGTGGGCGGCGTAGAACTCCATGAGGGCCGGGTCGAGTCGCGGGCGTCTGCGGCGCGGGACACGCGAGATGGCGGCGGGGATCAGCGTCGCGTCCTCGGCGAGGAGGACGGTGTAGACGTCGTGGTCGAAGACGCGGACGGCGGCGCTGCGGGGCGCACCGCCCATCCAGTCCATCCCACCCGGGGCCGCCGGGGCGACCGGGCGCAGGGCGTCGACCATGCGGCTGAGGATCTTGTCGCTCTTGCCGGCGGAGATGAAGTTGTCGGGTGTCACCGGCTGCGCGGACGGCAGGTGGAGCAGCATGGCGTTGGGGCCGTCGTGAAGGTTGGCGGCGGAGTTCTGGTAGCCGAGGACGTGGATGAGGCCGTGTGTGGGGTGGTGGCGTCGGCCGACGTAGAGGGTGGTGCCGGAGAACCGGGCGGGGGCCATCGAGACGCACATGGGGTGTGAGGGTAGCGGGAGTTGGGCGGCCGCCGGGCCCGCGCGCGGGGCGGTCTAGGGTCGGGCGGCATGAGCACGAAGAAGGTCGGCGACTTCCTGGGCATGTGTGTGGTGTGGGCGCTGTGTGCCGTCGGGACCGTCGTCTTCGCCCAGATGTTCTGGGCCACGGCGAGCAAGAGCGTCGACTACTACCGGGCCGCGCAGGGGACTTTCGGCGAGCCGGGGACGGTGGGGCGTGGCCGTGACACCGGCGACACGATCGACGGCCTCCTCGACCGCCGGTGCCGGGGAAGTTTCCTGCCAGTGGACGGCCTTGTTCCCGTCCCCGTGTCCATCCCGGGTGGCTGTAGCGCCGACGGGGACAGGGAGGCACGGCTTGTGCCCGGCGACACCTCGGGCCGGATATCGGTCGACGACCCGCCGGCGGCCATCACGCCCGGCAGCGGCGCGTGGTTCCGGTGGGCGGTGTACGCGGTGGTGGACGCGGTCCTGACGCTGCTGTGCGCGATGGTCGCGTTCGGGCCCCTGGCGTCGGCGGTGGAGAGACTCCACCAGCGGCGGCGGCCGAAGGTGTCGTTGAAGAAGGAGTGAGGCGGGTTCGGAGATTTCAGGCGGCGCGGAGGGCGGCGAGGGTCTCGGGGTCGGCGCAGGGGCCGGTTTCGGCCCAGGTGAGGGCGTTGTGGCCGGTGCCGGCGTCTTCGCGGAGGTGGGGGTCGGCGCCGTGGGCGAGGAGTGCGCGGACGACGTCGGCGTGACCCCAGGAGGCGGCGGCGCACAGCGGTAGGCCCTCGTCGCCGTGGCCGCTCTCCTCGTTCGGCGGGGCGCCGGCGGCGAGGAGGAGCTGGACGATGTCGGCGGCGTCCTGAACCGAGGCGGCGTAGAGGGGAGTTGTGCCGTCGGGGTCGGGGCGGGC